>CAIQHU010000180.1 GCA_903871735.1 uncultured beta proteobacterium
AGTACAAATCCTAATTTACGTTACTTACGTGTTACCGTCAAAAATCAGTCCATTTTTATGGTCCTTGGTTACACTGAAAAAAATTCAGTAGGTGACATTGAAGTTTGGTACAGTAGCACCGGTGAAGTAATCCGCTTACAAAACGGACGGATTATTGGAACAATT
Organism: uncultured beta proteobacterium; assembly: GCA_903871735.1. GTDB lineage: Bacteria > Pseudomonadota > Gammaproteobacteria > Burkholderiales > Burkholderiaceae > Polynucleobacter. The sequence continues at coordinate 166 of CAIQHU010000180.1, forward strand.
GGTTTAGAAACTGACTGGCTAAACGTTATTCACCTCTCCCTTCCTTCTTGGAACTCATTAGCCAACAACCCTAAAGCCCTATATCAACGTCAACGTGACCAAATGCCAGGATATCGATTTGGTATTGTAGAATCTGTATCAATCTATCCTACGCCACCCCCGACTAATTCAAAAATCGTGAACACTTTAGCAAATCAATTTCGTTGGTATGAAGAAGTGACTCTCAACACTGATAATAAATTACCTTCAGCTCGTTATGCTGTCCAGAATCGAGAAGGTGTATTACGCATCGCTTATGGAGAACAATGCCTAACTGAAAATTTCTGCCTGTCCTGGCAGTTATGGCCTGTAACAAAATAACGATTCCAATGTTTAGAATACTATTTATTATTCTAGTCCTTTGGAGCAACGCCCTTATTGCTGTTCAGGCCAGTCAAGGATCAATACCGATTAACAATGAACGTTTAAGCGATTGGCTTTTGCGTCAAAATTTGACTTCTGACTCGTATCTTTCAGGAGTGGCTTGGGTCGTGCCCGAAACACGCCTCGCACAAGGTGACCATAAAAGAAAGCTTCTTGCAAAACTAGATTACTCTGAAAATGTTTCACCTATTTTAAAAGAGAAGCTGTACACATTGATTAAATCTTTACCTGTTACAGGCAGAGTCCCAATTCCCAATGCAGACCCACGCTGGCTTCAAGCGCATCCTAAAGAGGATCCAGTCCTTTCTAATACGCATTCAGTTGTATTACCAACTCGCCCAAGCAAAGTCATCATCATTCAGAACGATGGTCAGCAGTGTATTCTGCCGCACTTGGCTAGGCGAGAGGCTCGAAGTTATGTATTAGCTTGTGATCCAAAAAATTTCGAGCGTATCGACTATATTTGGATTATTCAACCCAATGGCACTATTCGTCAAATTGGTGTCGCTAATTGGAATATCCAAGCCCAAGATGAATTGGCTCCTGGATCCATGGTGTGGGCACCATTTAGGGATTCTGGCTGGTCAGATCAATTTTCATCAATGTTTGCAAAACTTCTCTCAACACAGGGCTTTAATATCTTTTTAGATAAGGGCCAAGTAGCAATAAATCAATCTGCACTAATGAATCGAACGAGTAGGCCTGCTAGAGATGCTGAAATTACTGCGAGTGACTGGGGCACAATTGGGCTATTACAGACTCCTTCTGCTCGAATGTCTAAAGCAGGAGAAGCACGCTTCAACTATAGTAGCGTAGATCCTTATGATCGCTACAATATTTTCTTTCAGCCTCTTGATTCTTTAGAGTTTGGATTTCGTTATTCCAACATTACCAACCAACTATATGGTCCCGCTGAGCTTTCGGGTAGTCAAACCTTTAAAGATAAAAGTCTTGATTTTAAAGCCCGTTTAATTGAAGAGACTGCAATCATTCCACAAATCGCAGTTGGGATGATCGACCTTACCGGGACAGGACTTTTCTCAAGTGAGTACTTGGTAGCAAATAAGCGCTTTGGTAATTTTGACTGGAGTATGGGACTTGGCTGGGGTTATCTAGGCTCAAGTAGCAACATCACCAATCCAGCTTCAAAGTTATTTGGTCAAAGCTTTAACACAAGGCAAACCGATGTTGGGCAAGGTGGAACAATTCCAACCGGAGTGTACTTTAGAGGCAATACAGCAGTCTTTGGTGGGGTTCAATATCACACCCCTTTTAATAAGTGGTTGTTCAAATTAGAATACGATGGCAATAATTATCAACAAGAACCTTTTAGTTATAAACCAACTCAAAAGACTCCCATAAATGCGGGAGTAATTTACCGTTATACCAATACTGTGGACTTTTCGATGGGTTTGGAGCGTGGTAACACTTTTATGCTGGGAATTACTTTACATACCCTACTCAATAAGCTAAATACTCCAAAAATATCTGACCCGCCTGCGCTTGAAGTGTTTAGATCCCGGCCAACTGCTGAACCAAACTGGTTAGCCATCGCCACAGATATGAATACCTATAGTGGTTGGACCGTTCGTCAAATTGCTCAAGACGGAAAGACACTTCATGTGGTCATCGATAGCGCTTATGGAGCCCATTTTAATGACCGCTTAGAACGAGTAACAGCCATCCTTCATCGCAATGCTCCCGCCGTCGTTGAAGAGTTTTCATTAGTATTTATTGAACGGGGAATGCCAATGACCCAACGAATAATTACTCGTGAACCTTGGGTAAAAAACTCTTTAGAGTTTCCCGTACCCGATGATTCATTCCAAACCACCCCGTTCATTTACGCAACTGAGCCGAAATCCCTGCCAATTGAAAATCCACTTTGGGAGTCTGATCAAGCGTCATTTGGATATTCAATTGTCCCAACCTGGCAGCAAAACTTGGGCGGTCCCGATGGCTTTATTTTATTTAGGGGAGGTGTAGCAGCCCCTATGATAGTTAGACTGTCTGAAGATACCTTAATTACAGGTGGATTGAGTATTGGCTTATTCGATAACTATGGTAAGTTTAAGTATACAGCGCCAAGTAATCTGCCGCGAGTACGTACCTTTTTGAGAGAGTATATGACCACCTCTCAATTTTATCTACCCAATCTGCAAATTACGCATTCTGGAAAGCTAGCAAGTGATCAATACTATAGTTTTTATGGTGGTTACCTCGAAAGTATGTTTGCTGGTGCCGGCGCTGAATGGCTTTACCGTCCGTGGCACAGTCCCTTAGCCTTTGGTATTGATATTAACCAAGTTCAGCAACGAAGCTTTGAGCAAGATTTGAGTTTTGATAATGCAGGGACACAAACCGGATACAGGGTAGCTACAGGTCATGCTAGAGCATATTGGGATACTGGCTGGGAATCAGTTAATGTTAAGCTCAGTGTTGGGCGATATCTTGCTGGGGATATTGGAGCTACCGTTAACGTCGGCAGGGCTTTTGATAATGGCGTGACACTTGGAGCCTGGGTCACAAAAACGAATGTGTCGGCTGAAAAGTTTGGTGAAGGATCTTTTGATAAAGGCATCTACCTAACCATCCCATTTGACGTTATGACCTCTACCCGGGGCTCGGGGGTAGCCAACCTGGTTTACCAACCATTAACGCGTGATGGTGGTTCGCAATTAAACCGAAGCATGAGCTTATACGATGCAACGAATGCAAGAAATATGCGCCAAACAAGCTTTTTCCCAGCAGGCATGTTTAGCACTAAGTAATTTGGTTTACGTAACATTCTTTGTTTTTTGCAAAGAATGTTCTTCAACTACTGTTAGTCGTAACTTTTAATGTGGTTTATACAGGGCAGTATCTTTCATACCAATTTTAAAGGTCTTCAAAAATAGAACTCTCCTTGAAGAGGTAAAAACTCCCTGCTAAATTGATGCGGGAATTTTATTTTTATTATTACCCAGTACCAAAGATTCCTATCTGTTTCAACTATCTGCTTAAACTAATTGCTTGGCTAAAAAATCAATAATATCGTCTAACTGCTCACCAGCCGGATCAGTATGCCCGCCAGAGTATTTCTTCAGGCTCTTGTTTTTACTAGCAATCAAATCAAATAATTCAACTTGCCCCTGCTGCGTAAAAATAGCATCTTCTGTTTTTATCTGAAACAAAACAGGTATTTGCGTTTTTTTAGCATCTGCTATTAACCGCTCACTCGGGGATCGACAAGTACCCCACATACCAAGAGTCGCCGCTTTGATCCGCGAATCGTGAGCGACTAATGGTAAGCCATAAGCTGTTCCCATAGAGATACCATACCAGCCAATTTTTTCTGAATTAACTTCTGGCATTACACATAATTCGTCTATCGTTGCCTGCCAGTCTGCAACCATGGGGTCAATACTCAAGCCGGAACTCCATAAATCACGGAATTCTTGACGAACCATTGGCCCATCAGAGAAAACTTCTCGGCGCTCGCCGTGCACTGGGCCATCGATTGCAGCAACGACAAAATGATACTTTTGAATGAGTGGCTCCATGGCATCAATGACTAACTGCGATCGTTTGTGACCACTACCACCATGGCCAACTAAAACAAGTGGGCGTGGTTTAGAGATATTTTCCCGATGCCAGACGGATACGGGTACTCGCCGTCCCTCTACAGTTAGCATCAGATCCTTTGAAATCACTGTATTTTGATTTTGCATAAACCTATCGTTTACCCTTAATTGACTATTTAAAAAGAACTATTATTATCGACTATTGTATAAGTAGTCTTTTAAAAACCGCTACTTTGTTAACAGTAGATTAATAAAAACTTGCAACTAACTTGAGGATATATCGTATGACCGCAGTTAAAGAGTATGAAATGAAAATGATTGAAGTTACTCCAGAACAAATGGATAAAAGAGTTGCTCGCTATGACAAACTAGAATACCCACCCGATCGATATCCAGACAGTCTACTTCCTGGGCATGAGCGCCGCAATTATCTGGTCGTAGGAACCGGCCTGATTGTTGATGGTGGCAAAGATCCTATGTCGGCTATTCCAATTTCTGAGGGTTTTCAAATGTCCTATGTCGAGGCAAAGCCGGGTAATGGCCCCATGCTTCACAATCACGACACCAATGAAACCTTTGTTGCGATTAAAGGGCAATGGCGCGTTATTTGGGGCGTCGGGGAAAAGTATTCTGTTGACTTAAACCCTCTGGATGTTTGTTCAGTTCCTCCATTTGTGCCACGCCGCTTTATCAATATAACCCCGGGTGAAGGACGTGAAGAAGGTCTTTTACTAACCGTGCAACCAGGTAATGTTGCAAAAGTCGAGTACATGTAATCATCTTGGGTGATTGATTTAAGTAAGTCCTCACCCAAACTAACTAAACTATTTCGGAGAAAATCCTTATGCGCTTGCAACAACTTGTATTGAGCCTTTTAACTATCGTCATGAGTTGGATGTGTATCTTCTCAACCCATGCTCAAGAGTGGCCCAATAATTCTATTCGTCTACTCATTCCCTTTGCACCTGGTGGAGGGGTCGACGGTGCTGGTCGTATTCTTGCAAGAGCGCTTGAGGAGGATTTGAAGGTATCAGTCATTGTTGAAAATCGTGCCGGCGCAAATGGTACCATCGCCATGAATGTTCTACGCCAATCGAAACCGGATGGATACACACTTTCTATGGTTTCTACGGGTGCACTTGATGTAGATGTCTGGCTGATGAACCTGCCATATGACCCGGCGAAAGACTTTACGTATTTAGCTCCGATGGTGAAATTTCCTTTTTATCTTTCAGTTATACCCTCTTCTGGTATCAAAACAGTTGGCGATTTAATTGCAAGAGCCAAAGCAAATCCTGGCACCGTTAGTTATAGCACCCCTGGTGTTGGAAATGGCATCCATCTCGCATCCGCTCTCTTGAGCCAGATGACAGGCACTACCATGACGCACGTGCCCTATAAAGGAGCAGGTCCTGCTGCCGTTGCACTTCTTGGCGGCGAAGTTACTTTTACTTTTGGCTCCGGACCTTCAATTCTAGGTCAAGTAGATGCAGGTAAAGTAATTGTTTTAGGCGTCTCATCTATCGACCGCGTTCCCAATCGTCAAAATTTTCCAACTCTCAATGAGCTAGGTTTTAAAGGTTATGAGTCGAACTCTCTGGGTGGCGTAGTGGGTCCTGCAGGATTACCTCCTGCAGTTTCAGCAAAGATATCGCAAACTATCCAACGAATTGTAAATAGTAAAGATATGCAAGATAAAATCTTAGCTGCGGGTATGGTTCCACTGCCTGGAACCGGTAAAGATTTTGAAGTAATGATCACAAAAGATCGTATTAGATATGGTGCACTAATTAAAGAAATGGATATTAAATAAAGTTTTTCAATACCCATTCGTGATTCGATAGATTTGATGATGCGTATTAATTATCAAAATCAACTTCGATATGAACTCAGATGTTTAACCCAATAGTCAGTGCGGCTTTACGCACTGACTCCCAAGTGTCAGCTGGTATTTCAATACCATTTTTTTCTCTACTCAGTTTAGTTTGATATTCTGGCTCACCAGGCAACATGACTTGAGAAAACCCTTTAGCTGGAAGAATCGCTTTAATTTTTCCAATCGATTTCGATAAGGCATCCTGATATGCAGTCATTGGCCTAAACAAATCGGCTCGAAGAGCGAAGATAAAAATACCACTGCGTGCTGTCACCCCAGGAAAGGCATCACACCCGGCTAAGGGGCCACTCATCATCTCAGCAATAATAGCTAGGGCATATCCCTTATGGCCGCCAAAAGGCACCATAAAACCCCCTTCAAAAAAATCCTGGGGATTCGTTGAGGGATTTCCATTTTTATCCATTAAGGTATCAGGCGGTAAAGATTGATGCATGGCTTTAGCAACTTTAATTTTTCCAGCGGCAATGGCTGAAGTTGCAAAGTCGAGAGTTACCGCTGGACCATCTCTATTTGGCAAAGAAAAAGCCATCGGATTAGTCCCTAAAATAGGTGCAGCGCCCCCATAAGGAGCAGTCATCGGACGATCCACTGTGCCAATCGTCATAAACATAACAACACCTTGATCACTCGCACGTTCCGTAAAGGCCGCTAACCTTCCTGTATGAGCCGCCTGTACTACGGATACCGCAGCCACACCCTGACTCTTTGCCTTAGCAATAGCTACATCCGTGGCCATATTCCCAACGACTTGACCAAACGACCAATTACCTGAAATCAAGGCGCTTACGGGAGTCTCTTGCAAGATTTCTGGCGTGGCACTAGGCACAATTTCACCATTTTTAATATTCTCTAAATACTCTGGAATCCGTAAAATACCGTGCGAATCATGGCCAGCCAAATTATTTGCAATCAACACATCAGCAACCTGCGATGCATGATCATCTGTTGCACCAGCCGTCCGAAAAATTAACTGGGTTAGTTCATGAAGTTTATCTTTATTGATATTTGGCATGGTATTTTCCGTTGAATATGAATGTGCTTATGATAAGCCAAATCATTAAGAATCAATCGTAGAATACCAAATTTGACCTCATCAACGCAGATGATGGATAATCAGTGATTACTATAATAAAACCCTATTGGAGAATAGTCATGCACCAAAACCCATTCAAATTTGTTAAGCTTTTCTGTCAAGCAATGCTTGTTTTCTTGACCCTTCAAATCAATCTTGGATTTTCTCAAACGCCCTTTCCAAATAAACCCGTCACCTTAATAGTTCCCTTCCCACCGGGTGGTGCTGCAGAGCAACCTTCACGCGTTATTTCTCAATCATTACTCAGTGTTTGGAATCAGGCTACTGTAGTCATGTCTAAACCGGGAGCCGGTGGGGCTATTGGTGCCTCCATGGTAGCTAATGCTACTCCAGACGGCTATACATTAATGGCAACGAACCCATCTTTATTGATACTGCCAGAAGCCGATCGTATGTTTAATCGGCCAGCACAATTCGAACTTTCCAACTTTACCCCACTAGCTCTCCTTGTCGCAGACCCAATTGTTCTAGTTGTAAAAGGTGATGCTCCGTGGAAAACTTTCCAAGAATTCGCAAGCGATGCAAAAAATAAACCGAGTGAATTTACGTATGGCTCATCCGGTGCTTATAGCGCCTCTCATCTACCAATCGAAATGCTTGCTAATGCAGCCAATATCAAACTCAAACATATTCCTTATTCAGGTGGAGGTCCTGCCATCTTAGCCCTTTTAGGTGGTCATATAGCCCTTACTGCTAGCTCTCCCGCAGCTGTCGCTACGCAAATAAAAGCCGGTACTTTGCGGCCCCTCGTCGTCACTGGTGCAAAACGCGTTGCAGCTCTACCTGATGTACCAACTGCTCTTGAACTTGGCTATAAAGATGCTGAGTTTTACTTGTGGATTGGGTTATTTGGTCCAGCTAAAATGCCTGAGGCATTAGTTAAATCGATTCGAGCTGATATTAATAAAGCGGTTACTCAAGAAAACGGCTTTAATCAAAGTATGAGTAAACTTGGCGCCGCTGCAGATTATCGGGACGGGCCAGCCTTTGCAGATTTCCTCAGTAAAGACCTTGCTAGAATTAAAGCAACTATCCAACGTATAGGCAAAGTTGATTAAATTATTAACCAACTTCTATGCCAAATAAAGCGCTAATTAAGAATGGGCTACCTGTCTTAATTGGCGTTTCTGTCTTACTCAGTTTGAGTATGGGAATTCGCCAAAGTCTTGGCATATTTATGCCGCCACTTACCCAAGAAATTGATGTTTCAGTTTCTGGATTTACCCTAGCAATCGCAGTTCAAAGCCTTTCTTGGGGAATTCTACAGCCATTTATTGGTGCTTGGGCTGTCAGACACGGCTTTAAGTCACTCCTCATGATGGGAGCTTTTACGTATATCTGCGGTCTCATCATTCTAGGAACTGCTCAAGGTGGGTTCGCGGTATTTATTGGTGCAGGCCTGATCATTGGCTTCGCCCTAGCATGTACTGGCTCGGCTATTGCTATGGCTGTTGCATCTCGCTCGTCGCCGCCGGCTATGCGAAGCATGATTTTAGGTGTTGTTTCAGCGGCTGGGTCAATCGGGACTTTAATCGCCGCCCCAATCGGTCAAGTACTTTCACAAACCTACGGTTGGCGCTTTGGTGTTTTAGGATTTGTCATTTTATTGTGCATCATGATTCCAGCAGCCTGGTTTGCGGGCCGAGTTGATCAACTACCCATGCCACCTTCTCCTGTTAATGAAAATAATAATGCTAAAGAAATCGCTCTCATCGCTCTCAAATATCCACCTTTTTTAGTGATGACAATTGCTTATTTTGTTTGTGGTATGCAACTTGTTTTTATCACTACACACTTACCATCTTATCTCGAAATTTGTGGACTTGATCCAATGCTTAGTGCAAAAGCTCTTGGTGTAATCGGCGGTTTTAATGCCTTGGGTAGCTTATTCTTTGGTTGGATAGGCGGCAAATACAATAAGCTTTTTATTTTAGGGATGATTTATATACTACGATCCATTGGTATTGCAATTTATTTTTTCTCCTTTCCAAATCCAGAAAATACGTTAATATTCGCAGCCTTTATGGGATTTTTATGGCTTGGCGTAGCCCCCTTAGTGGCAGGCTCTATTAGCGAAACTTTCGGGGTTAAATGGCAGGCGATGTTAATGGGTGTCTCTTTTATGAGCCATCAATTAGGCAGTTTTATTGGAGCCTTTGGTGGAGGTCTTTTATATGATGCTCTGGGCTCGTATACCCTAGCATGGCAAATTGGAGTTGGGGTTGGGCTGAGTGCGGGTATAACGCAACTTCTGTTTTCATTAACAAAACCAACTCAGACACCAACACTTGCAACAGCTCAGTAACTGCTTACAACATCCTGTTAATCAAGTAAACAGTTCCCGTGATCAATGTGATTACCCATATGGTGATCAGCAGCTTAGAATGATCCCCCAATTAAATGCTCATATTCTATCTAGGTATGATGCATAAAAACGATAACACTTTTGAGCGTATAAATAGAGCTGCATGCTTTTTCCTGACCTATCCCAAATTTCCTAAATTTCACTCTTCTCTCAATGATGTCTATGAAGTGAAAATTATTTCTCATTAGAAATGAAATACAGCTCAATAACCTGATGCGATTCGAAGGGCATAATTTAAAAAGTCGCCTGTAATTACATACTGGCGACTTTTTTTAGGACTCCTCTAAAAAGCAAAGAAAAATCATCTAGTTATTTAGGTTGGTAGCCTACTGCTTTTACAATTTCACCAAAACGCGTATATTCTCGCTTAAAGATAGCTTCAAAATATTCCGGTGACTGAGCAATTCCAACTAATCCAAGCCCAGGTAAACGCTCAACAACTTCTGGTGCTTCTACCGCGCCATTAATTGCCGCATTGAGTTTTTTAATGATCTCTGAAGGTGTATTCGCTGGAGCAGCAAATCCAAAATCACCATTTGCAACAAAGTTAGGGACTGTTTCAGAGACCGTTGGCACATTTGGAAATTGACTGACTCGGGTAAGATTAGTGACATTGAGCAGTGTCAGCTGATTCGCCTTAATAAAGGGCGACATAGCAGATACGCCATCACCAGCAGCCATAATTTGCCCAGAAATTAAATCTGTAGCAATTTGCGTTGCACCTTTATAAGGGACATGCGTAAAGGTAATGCCGGCTCTCTTTGCCAAGTCTTCAAACCAAAGATGCGGGAACCCACCCTCACCATTGGATCCGTAAGTTAACTTGCCAGGATTGGCTTTTGCCCAAGAAATTAACTCAGGTAGTGTTTTAAATGGCACATTATTATTAGTTACTAGAACATTAAAGTTCCGAACCGATAATGCAACACGTACTAAATCCTTTGTGACGTCATAACCTAAGTTTTTAGTTGTATGTGGCTGAACAATAATAGTTCCTGATTGCACTGCACCAATGGTATAGCCATCAGGTTTTGCCTTAATTGTTGCAGCAGTTCCAATCCGTCCACCAGCGCCAACCACGTTCTCCACAATGATTGGCTGACCTAACCGAGCAGACATCCCAGTTTGCAATAACCGAACAGCAATATCTATCGTGTTTCCTGGTGGGAAGGGGACGATGACACGGATTGGACGGTCAGGCCAATTAGATTGGGCGTGCACGAACATGGATGGTCCAAGTATGGCACTTGCAGCAAGGCCCTTGATAACTGCTCTTCGTTGTTTTAGTTGATTCATTTTTTTCCTTTTAGATTGATTGGTCAAAACTAAGTCTTACGTATTTAATTCTTCACTGGCTCGGGCTTGACTACTTTTTGCAAAACCTTGAGAACTTTTACCGAGTCTTCGGTATAGTATTTTTTAAAATCTGGGCCCTCTCGATATTCCATAAGAAATCCAGCCTTTTGCATCCCGGTTATGAATTTTTCAGACTTACTCGTTTCTTTAATGGCATCGCGAAGTCGTTGTACTATTTCGTTTGGCGTTCCTGCCGTTACAAATAAGCCAAACCACAAACTATATTTAACATCAATTCCTAACTCAATCATTGTTGGAGCATCCGGAACCAAAATCTGGCGTTTATCAGAAGTTACTGCTAAAACGCGAATTTTTCCCGAACTTAAATTCGCACTCAAAACCGCCGGATTAAGAAATGTAGTCTGTACTTCACCCCCTAAAAGACCAAGAAAAGCTGGGCCAACACCTTTGTATTGAATCTGATTAAACGAAGCTTTTACAGTGTCACCAACTAATTCAAAGGCCACATGGATTGGCGCTAAATTACCAGATGATGAATAATCAATCGAGTTTGGCTTTGCCTGAACTGCTCGCACCATTTCTAAGGCCGTTTTAAAGGGTGAGTCTGATCTCACCACCAAAAAAAGGGGATCATTTGAAAACATTGCCAAGGGTTCAAGCTGATTCATCTCATATGAAGGCTTTCTAGCAGCCAACTTCTCTATATCCGGATACGTGACATTCGAGTTATTCGCCATAACTAAGTTGTAACCGTCTGGTGCAGCTTTGGCAACATAGGACGTACCAATCGAGCCGCCGGCGCCCGTTTTATTGACTACAACCACTGACTGCTTAAGAGCCTCACTTAATGGTTCTGCTACTAGTCTTGCAACTAAATCATTTCCTCCACCTGGAGCAAAGGGAACAATGATATTGATTGGCCTGTCAGGAAAACGGTTTTGTGCATGTGTAAACCCTACAATCAACAAGAGACTAGCCGTAGCAATGTAAAAAAAAAGCCTCTTTAATTTTTTTTCTAATTGCCTGCACGTAAGCTGCGTTTCGATAATGTTTATGATGCAGAGCATTGCTTATCTCCAATTTGTAAATTTAATTAATTAAACGCCTTTAACATTAGGCATTTTGGTGACTTATTCTAACGGAAAATAATCAATTTTTCAGGGTTTTGCCTTAAAAAAAATTAAATAAAAGCTCTCTATAACCCCATAACCATGTCTTCTAATCGAGTAATGAAAGTTTGTATGATATTTTTTTAACTTCAAGAGCAAGATTATGAGCAGAAGTATGAAGAAAAATCCTTTCTTTAGCTACGCTGGATGTCATAGTGAAAAAAAAGATAAAAAAAGTTGGCATTCTCGCTGGCGTTCTCACGAGCGTCAGGCATTTCGGAAATTATCAATCGAAACTATAGATACCCATCAAACAACCTTAAGAAATCAAATTAGCTCAACTTGGATGATGGGTAAGGATGGCCGTTACTACTGGCCCATCTCTGAACAAAATCAAATAGCGCAAATACTTGCTCAAAGAAAAGGTAAGACTCAATCAGAGTTGCAGAAGATAAAAGCTCGGCTGTTACACAGGTGGCGTGGCAAGTAAAATGGTACACACCTATGGAGTCTCGCTCTGCCCCTATGATGTAACTATCTTTTTTCGGTTACATGTAATATAAGGCGACATATGCTTTTTAGAGCCTTCCTAGGTCATTTTTAATATGAGTCCATTCGATCTGCGATACAACCTGACAACTATTACTCAAATTGTCATACAATGAATTCACTACCATTTTACAAAGAGACGAGCTATGCGTACCCGCCTAATTTCCATTCCAACAGATACTTTTCCACTAGATGGTGTCATGTATGAGCCAGACAGTAAAGTCATCGGTTCAGCACTGTACTTTCATGGCAATACGATGAACTTTTATACTGGTGCTGCACGCTTCTTACCTGAAGCGATGTGCGCTTTAGGACTGGTTTTTGTGGCGTTTAATCGTCGTGGTCATGATATTTTATCGACTAGAGCTAGTCGGCAGGCTGTCGGTGGGGCTTATCAAACTGTTGCCGAATCTGTTGCAGATAATGCGTACGCCGCAACGTGGATGAAAGAACAGGGTTATGCTAACCCCATCATTTTAGGCCATAGCTATGGCGGTATGTTATCAACTCAACACGTCGTTGATCACCCGGCTACACCTGCCCTCATTTTATTATCAGCAGGGCGTGGTGGTATCGCTCAAGATACTACTGGAGGAACTGAAAAACTATTCGCTATGGATCGTCTTGAAGAACTTACCATTCAGGCAAAAGAATTGGTCGCTAAGGGGCGGGGGGAGGACTTAATAATGATGCCAGGGTGGTGGTACATTTCAAGTGCAACTAGTTTTTTAGATCGACTGCTACATGTCCCAGATACAATCGCCTTGGCACCTAAAATTACCTGTCCTGTTTTGGCTATTCGCGGAGACTTAGAGGATGTGCACCGCTATCCAGCCGAAGAGTTTCAGGCGGCTTGTGGTCAGCATTGCCATGTCGAAATTATCCCTCATTGCGATCATTTCTATAATCAACGCGAGGATGCTGTAATTCAAGTGGTTGGTGACTGGCTCAAAAAATATATCTGATTTTACCCAGATACGCCGTTAAGATTGGCTGAGTGTTTACTAGAAAATTATTTGCTTAGCTAACTTTTAAAAATTCATCATCTTTTTACTAAAAAGATGATGCATACCTGGCCATCAAAAAAAATTTCTTTAACTCAAATTACGTCATTATCATTCCAACGCGCCCCAAGGTTTGGCCATTTCGAATGGCTTGATGCAATGCCGGAATTTCGGCTAAAGAAACTGTTTGGGTAACAATTGGCTTGATTTTTTTATCGCGGATTAATTCTAAAGTACGGCCAATTTCTGCCAAAGTAACGTACCGAGCTGCATGTATCTCAAGACCCCGGTGGAGTAATCTCTGTGGATCTACTAAAAAACTAGGATCTGTTTGATAAACACCCGCTGGACTTGAGCCAACAATCACTAAACGCCCACCTACCGCTAAAGAGGCTAATGATTGCTCTAATGAATTCTTTGATCCGACAATATCGATTACAGCATCCACGCCGATGCCGTTAGTCGCGCTCATTACCTGCTCGGCAATTGATCCTTTGGCTGCGTCAATCAATAGGTCAGCACCAATTGTCTGGATAAAATCCATCTTGACTTGCCCAAGATCTGCAGCTAAAACGCGGGCCCCACACAAACTTGCCATCTGTATCATGTGTATGCCAACTCCACCCGCAGCACCAACGACTAAAACCGTATCACTTGGCTTTAATTTAGCCTCCTTAATGCATGCATGATAGGGCGTGGCAATTGCATCCGAACCAATCGCAGCATCGATGTCCGAAACCCCATCGGGAATGGCGATCACGTTGCGCTCAGGTAAGGCAACATACTCTGCATAACCCCCGTCAGTCGCTTGTCCCACATTACCAATAGAGGCCAAGCATAAAGTTTCTCGGCCACTCCGGCAATTGACGCACTGACCACAAGTCAAATAAAAATGATTCGTGACGCGAGTACCAACCGCTACACTTCGTACTTGTGACCCGACCTCAACAATTCGACCAGCAATTTCATGCCCTGGGATTCTTGGGTATTGTTTTACTCTTCCTGGCGTAGCTAATAAGTTCACAACAGTCAAGCCGACTCCACAAGCGCTAACTTGAACCAAAACTTCACTTGGTCCAATTTTAGGTTTAGGAACCTCTTTTAATTGCAAGTCCCCACCAAATTCTTCAATGACTAATGCCTGCATTCGACTCTCCTAGATGGCGCGTAATTACTCTAGCTCAATACCAAGCTTTCTTCCTAAAATACCCCATTTTTTTACATCTTCACTCATAATTGCAGCAAATTGTTGCGGAGTCGTCCCAACAGGCTCATTCCCACCGTCTGTGATCGTCTTCACAATTTCCGGCTTCTTTAAAATGATTGCAATCTCTCTACTCAACTCATCCACGATTTCGGGCGGTGTCTTGGCCGGAGCTAAAACCCCATACCAAACGACCGAGTCGTAGCCAGTCAATCCTGATTCCGCGATAGTGGGGACATCTGGAGCTAATAGGGAGCGCTTCACACCACCCGTAGCAATCATTTTTAAACGGCCCGCCTTAACCATCGGTAAAGTAGTGAAAATATTTGCTAAAGCAAATTGAATTTCATTTTGAACTAATGCCAGTGTAATTGGAGCAACCCCTTTATAAGGCACATGTGTTGTTTTGATCCCAGCCATCGCATTCATTTGCTCAGTCATTAAATGCGGTGCGCTCCCTTGACCAGATGAGCCATAATTTAATTTATTGGGGTTCGCTTTAGCGTACGCCACAAACTCCTTGAAGTTATTGACGGGTAAACTCGGGTTAATCAGCAATACTAATGGTGACTGAATAGTTAACGATACGGGTATAAAATCCTTGATCGGATCATAGGGTAATTTTTTAAACAATTCTGCGCTCATCGCATGCGTTGAAAAAACTGTTAACAATGTATAGCCATCTGGTTGCGCTTTGGCAACCGCATCCGTACCGACAATTCCAGAGGCGGCTGGGCGATTTTCAACAATGAAGGATTGTCCAAACTTCTCAGTCAAATGGACGCTCAATAAGCGTGCAATCGCATCTGACCCCCCACCTGGCGCAAGTGGCACAATCATCCGAACCGGACGAACCGGATAAGTTGGAGAAGCTTTTGCAAATTGGATGGGTGCTAGTGAACTCAACATCACTGCCCCAACAGATTTCACAAATGGACGGCGTTTCATCAAAAATTCCCTAAATAATTATGATTAAAGGTCAGGTTTTGAATTCCAAGAACGCATTACCTAACCAGTATATTTTAAAAAATCGATTAAATTTTTAGATTCAACAACTTGACCGCGTTAGCACCCAAAATGTTATACCGATCTTCATCAGTTAACTCAGGAGTATTCATGATATGGCCAACTGGATCTTCTTCCCAAGGAATCGGCCAGTCCGTTCCAATCATCAATTGGCTTGGCCCAACCTGAGCTGCTAAGTGCCGAAGAGCCTCGCCAGTAAATACTAAAGTATCAAAATAAATTTGATTGAGATATTCAGTAGGCAACTTTTTGAGTTTGATTTCTGGATTACAGTTCGATGGCGAAATATAACAGCTACGATTCATCCTCGGCGCGTAAGATCCTAGGAAACCACCACCGTGAGCTGCTAGTATTTTTAATTTTGGAAATTTATCAAAAATACCTTCATAAATTAATTTCTCAAGGGCAATGGTTGTATCCAAAGGATTACCAATCGTGTTGGCTAACCAACCATTACCTTTAAATCGTGACTCTAGTTGCGGAGTACTCTGTGGATGAATAAATAAAGTGGCTCCTAGTTCTTCAGCCTTCGCTAAAACAGGATGGTATTTAGGATGACAAAAATCATCGCCTAAAACACTTCCACCAATCGCCGCACCCTGCAGACCAAATTTCGTCATCGCTTCTTCTAATTGCTTAACTGCCATGTCTGGATACTGCATCGCCAGCGATGCAAAAGCACCAAACCGAGTCGGAGCCATTGCGCATAATTCAACCAATTTTTGGTTATTCAGGGCGCAAACTTTCTCAGCTAAGTCTCTGTCTGCCTTGTACCAATATGGATTAATGCTTAAGATCTCCATATCGATACCCATCGCATCCATATCTTTAATCCGCTCTTCAATCACAATAAAATGCTCTTGAGCACCTTTGGTTGGTGGAATAATTCCCTTACCGTTCTCACCCATTAAATCAATCGATTCTTGGAACAAACAATGCGTATGAATGTCGACCGTCTTGGCTTGCTTGCCGTTAATAATGACCGGTGGTCTTTTGTATGGGCCTGGCTTACCTCCGCCACCTTCAGGTACTGCTGGCTTCATACAGCAACCACAAAAAATTAATCCGCCTAAACCACTAGCACTTTTTTTCAACGAATTGAGATACTGGCCCATTACTTTTCCTTAAAATAGTTTGTTCTTGACAAAACTTTAACATAAACAGATGGCCCTAACCGATAATGCGCCGAGGGGCTTACGGATCAATCCTCAAAAAGCAAAACGGCTTGAACCGCCATCTACTGGGATGACCGTACCCGTGATGTAACTTGCTAATGGGGATGCTAAAAATAACGCCAAAGCAGCGATTTCAGCTGGCTCACCAAACCGGCCTATTGGAATTTCTTGCTTGGC
Source organism: uncultured beta proteobacterium (assembly GCA_903871735.1). Taxonomy (GTDB): domain Bacteria; phylum Pseudomonadota; class Gammaproteobacteria; order Burkholderiales; family Burkholderiaceae; genus Polynucleobacter. The sequence goes on from CAIQHU010000180.1 coordinate 17,068, forward strand.
GTACTCTAATTCGCTCTCAAGCGTAGGATATCGCTTCTGAATTTGCTCCGTCCGGATTCGTCCAGGCTGTAAGCTATTGACTGTAATCCCAAATGGCGCGACTTCTCTAGATAAGCCCTTGGCCCACACATGAATGGCGGCCTTTGCAGTAAAGGCTGCATTTAACATACGCGGCTCTGATGTGCCAGTAAAGGTAACAATTCGTCCCCACTGGTTGTCCTTCATACTGGGTATAAGTGCATGCGTTAATTCTCGAATACGGAAAAAGTTCAGTGTCATCCCCTCTAACCACTGCTCTTTTGTGGCATCAAAGTCAATCGGCCGACTCCCACCAGCTGCATTCATCAAAATATCAACTCTTCCCATGGTTCGAAGTGCCTCTGCAGCAACGCGCTCAGGTTCGCCATCCATTGAAAAATCTGCAGAAAATGGAATCACCTGCGCCGCATTGGGATAGTCTAATGAAATTTCGGCATTTAAAGCCTCTACTAAAGCACCTCTCCTAGCCACACCAAAAACTGTTACGCCCTCTAAAGCCAATAACTTGGCAGTTGTCCTACCAATCCCTTGGCTTGCGCCAGTTACTAAAGCGGTTTTACCTTTTAAACCCCAATCCACGCTGACTCCTATCGATTATTTATCCGCACCATTTCAATAAAATGGGTTTTTCGTTTAAAGTGTGTATGAAACTAAAGAATAAAAATATTAGCACATCAAGCAATTTCTGAAATCGAAAGGTTGTCATGCACCATAAAAAAATTTCACGCTCACAGAGTTTTTTTTATTTAGTAATATCGATTGGCCTATTTTGGCCTACCAGTGAAGGTATTTCGCAAACAAAATACCCAAGTCGAACAGTCACCATCGTTGTTACTAATCCTCCAGGGGGTGGTACTGACGCATTTGCACGATTTATTGCGCAAGGGCTGTCCACCAAGTTTGGACAATCAGTTATTGTAGACAATAAACCGGGTGGCAATCATACTATTGGTGCTGAATATGTAGCTCGAGCACAACCAGATGGATACACGATACTTCTTGGTTATACGGCCACACATAGCATCAATCCAGTTTTGTCCAAACTGAAGTATGACCCAATCAAAGATTTTGAACCAATTGGTATGATTGCCTTTTCTCCAACCCTCATGGTAGTTAACGCGAATCTACCAATAAACAATGTGAAAGAATTGGTAGCTCTGCTTAAATCAAAACCTGGCACAGTCAATTTTGCTTCTGCTGGCAAAGGCTCAGCACCACACTTTGCCGGAGAATTATTCAAAATCTCTACTGGCACAGATATTTTGCATGTGCCCTACAAAGGAGCAGCTCCAGGAGTTATGGATACGATTGGTGGGACTACCCAAATCATGTTTCCCAGCCTCTTTACCGCGTATCCGCATGTCAAAGCAGGCAAACTAAAAGCGATGGGTATTGCCGGTGAAAAGCGCTCTAAAGCGGTGCCGGATATTCCAACTCTAGCAGAGCAAGGCATCCCTGATGTCAATGTCCCTCAATGGTATGGCCTCTTCGCTCCAGCTAACACGCCACCTGCCATTATTCAACTTCTCAATAAAGAAATGAATCTTATCCTGAGCGATCCTGTAGTTGAAAAGAAAATTGAAGACCAGGGCGCTGAAGTAGAAACAAGCTCACCAGAACAACTTAAACAGTTTGTTCAAAAGGAATTAATTCGCTGGAAAAATGTTGTTGCAAAAACCAAAATCATGCCAGACTAATTCTTTCAAATTATGTACTTAACGCAACCTAAATACCTACTAAAGTAAACATGTCCTTTACTTCTCCTGGCCTCCTTTTTAAAAGTGCGCTCAAGCTCGAATCGCCTTTACAAATAGTCGGTGCCATCAATGCAAATCATGCTCTACTTGCTCAACGAGCAGGCTACGAGGCCATCTACTTGTCTGGGGGTGGTGTCTCCGCAGGCTCTCTTGGTCTTCCAGATCTAGGTATTTCTAATTTAGATGATGTCTTAACGGATGCGCGACGAATTACCGATATTTGCCCTTTGCCACTGCTAGTAGATGTTGATACTGGCTTTGGATCTTCTGCATTTAACATTGCCAGAACAGTCAGGTCCATGGAAAAAGCCGGTGTTGCTGCTATTCATATCGAGGATCAAGTTGGGGCAAAACGTTGTGGCCATCGCCCGAATAAAGAAATCGTTAGCGCCCAAGAGATGGTTGATAGAATCAAGGCGGCAGTGGATGCACGAACAGATCAGGATTTTGTAATTATGGCAAGGATAGACGCCCTTGCCGTTGAGGGCATGAATGCAGCACTAGACCGAGCGATGCTTTGTGTTGAAGCAGGTGCTGATATGATTTTTCCGGAAGCTATTACTGAGCTAGAGCAGTTTAGGCAATTTGTTGATCATACAAAGGTCCCCATCCTAGCGAACATAACTGAGTTCGGTAAAACACCCTTATTTACTCTGGATGAGTTGCGCAGTGCAAGAGTGAGTATTGCACTATACCCTCTCTCCGCATTTAGGGCTATAAACCGCGTCGCAGAAACGGTTTATCAATCTATTCGCAAAAATGGCTCGCAACAAGAAGTAGTTAAGTTGATGCAAACGCGTGATGAACTTTATGATCGGATTAATTATCATGCTTATGAACAAAGCCTTGATGCTATTTTTCAACAAGAAAAATGATTGCGGTATCAATAAAAATGTACCTAATTTGTCTTTTTTAAATAATGCTCTGGAAATTTCTGCGCATTCTTATTGGCAAATGATGTTGATTGATGCGGAGCAACTCGGTAAAACTGGTCATGAAACTGCTTCTGAATTAGATCAAGATTTAGAACACCCTACCGGTAAAATGACAATCGATCTCGCTACTAGTCTTAGTAACTCCAATCCTGTTATTCGAAAAGCTGTGCTGGTTCGAACTGCGTGCAAAGTCTTTGAAGGGTATTCGTGTTTCCCCAAAACTATCTGGGTAAACAATCTCACATGAAAACGAAAGAGATCCCTATCGTTCTTGACTATGCTCAATTGGCGCCAGAGCGAGAGCTGTGCACAGATTGTGGGATCTCCCGGACAACTGAACCCAAAAGATGTGGGACTGCCTGCCAATTTATTCATCCTCAATATGAATCCCTAGAACAAAAAATTCACGGTAAAACGCGCACTGAACAGGGTGAAGATGCTCTATTTTTTGGCTCTTTTAGACAGATGTACCGAGCTAAATTAAAAAATCCACTCCCCGGTGCACAGTGGACTGGAATAACTACAAGCCTAGGAGAGAAGCTTCTAGAAACAAACCAAGTAGATGCTATTCTGACTATGGCACCAGATGCGCTTGACCCGTGGAAACCAACGCCAATCTTAATTACCCAAAGTACAGATATGGTAAAGGCCAGAGGTATGCGAATGGGCTACGCTCCATTATTAGCTCTTCTAGATGTAGCTAAAGAGAAAGGTTATAAGCGTCTGGGGATTATAGGTATACCTTGTCAAGTCTATGCGCTACGCGCACTTGAAAAAGAATTATCCCTCGAGCAGTTATTCGTGATCGGAACGCCTTGCTCCGACAACACAACAACCGCCAATTTTCATGAATTCTTACAATTAATTGATCCTCAACCAGAAACAATTACCTATCTTGAGTTTCGAGCAGACTATCATGTGGAACTACGATTTTCCAATGGTAAGAAAAAACTCATCCCTTTTTTAAAATTGCCCCTATCTAAACTTCGACCAGATTTTTTTCCACTAACCTGTAGAACCTGCGTTGATTACACCAATACCCTTTCTGATATCACCATTGGATATATGGGAGGAACCGGCGAGCAGTGGCTCATCGTTCGCAACGAACGCGGGGAGAATTTACTCTCGATGCTAGGTGATAGCGTCACCTTAAGCTCTCCCGAAAGTGCTGGTAACCGGTTCGGGCCAGTCAAAGGATTTATGAAAAATGTCGAACTCGCTGCTGGCGGACTACCCCTTCGGCAAATGCCTGATTGGTTACGCCCTATTGTGGCTTGGCTAATGCCTAAAATAGGCCCAAGAGGTCTTGAATTCGCTAGAGCTCGGGTTGAAATGAAGGCGATTGAAACAGTCTTACATTTACGCCGAGAGATGCCCAAGAAGATTAAAAATATGGTTCCTAACCATGTTTGGAAGTTAACGAAGCACTATGGCCTACAACCCAAATCCGATGAGCTGAATCAATGATTTACTGGATCATCGGTTTTCCTTACAAAAATTACAAAATCGGTTAATCTATCTCAATTAGATATTTAATTGGAGAACCTATGAAGGCCGTTAACTTTTTTCAAAAAACAATTCTGACTCTGATCGGTATATTGCTGACTGGATCACTGTTTGCCCAAAACACTTTTCCGAATAGGCCAATTCGCTTTATTATTCCATTTCCTGCGGCCGGTGCAACAGATAATATTGCTAGACCCGTCGCAGCAGAAATAAATCGCGCCACCGGTTGGAACGTTGTGATCGAGAACAAACCAGGTGCTGGGGCAAACATTGGAGCAGATTTTGTCGCTAAATCACCCAACGACGGTTATACCTGGCTCATGGCCTCCGTTGGTACTCATGGCATTAATCAACCCCTTTACAATCAAGGGAATTATCGATTGCCCTTTGATCCAATTAAAGACTTTACGCCCATCACTCTAGTAGCTCAGCTACCAAATGTGCTCGTAGTAAACCCCGAATTTGCCACTAAAAATAAAATTAACTCTGTACAAGATTTAATTAATTACGCTAAAGCAAATCCTGGCAAAGTAAATATGGCCTCTAGTGGCAGCGGAACTTCGATTCATATGTCTGGCGAGCTATTCAAATCCCTCACCAAAACTTATATGCTGCACCTGCCCTATAAGGGAAGTAATCCAGCACTAACGGATTTAATCGCTGGCAATACCGATATCATGTTTGATAACCTGCCATCCTCAATTAACTTTATTCGCGCTGGAAGACTCAAAGCTATCGCAGTGACAAGCTCTAAAAGAACGCCAGCATTTCCAGAATTGCCGACTATCGCAGAAGCTGCAAATCTTCCAAGCTATGAGGCGTCGTCTTGGTTTGGAATCGTGTTACCTGCCAATATGCCGCCAGATTTAGCAAACCGAATCAGTACCGAAGTGATTAAAGCTGTTAAAAGTCCAGCAGTTCGTGATCAACTGATTGCCATGGGGGCCGAACCGGTTGGGAATACCAATGCGCAATTTGCAGAGTTTATCAAACAAGAAATTGCTAAATGGACGAAGGTCGTGAAAGACTCTGGCGCAAAGGTGGAATGAGCAACCAACTTCTAAGTTCTTAGATTTTTCGTAAACGCATAACAACCAGATGATCATCGTCTTTACCAAGATCATCTGGCATTTAACTCAACTCCGAGAGGCGTTTAGTGGGCGTTATCGCCTCAGGATCAGTTACTAATTCAATAATCGAACCCTGACTAGAGGCCAGCGCCTCTTGAAATGCCGCCTGAAACTGTTCTGTTTTCGTGATCTGAAATCCTAACATGTGATAACTGGCTGCTAATTGTACAAAATTCGGATTCGTTAAATTTGTTCCAGATATGCGCGATTTATACTCTCGCTCTTGATGCATACGGATGGTTCCAAACATGCCATTATTTAAAATAAGCACGATAATTTTTATGCCATAACGCATCGCTGTTGCCAGTTCTTGCGAATTCATCATAAAGTCGCCATCACCAGCAACGCATATTACACAACGATTTGGATAAGTCATTTTTGCAGCAATCGCTGCCGGCAAGCCATACCCCATCGAACCATTGACCGGAGCTAATTGCGTTTTAAATCCGCCGTAGCGATAAAACCGATGTACCCAAGTAGCAAAGTTACCCGCACCGTTCGTAATAATTGCATCCTTAGGTATCCATGTCGATAGATCGGAGAAAATTTGTGCTAACTGGATTTCCCCAACAATTGGTAAGGGTTTTGAAAAAAGAATTTGATCTTCTCTAGCACTTTGGTAGCATCCGGGATCTGTCTGCAAACTCAAAGGATATTGCGATAAGGCTTTGACAAAAAGTATTGGCGAACAGTTTAGTGCAAAATCGGGACGATAAACGCTACCTAACTCCTGTGCACCTGGATGAATATGAATCATTGTCTGCCGGGGGTTCGGTATATCAAATAATGTATAGCCGCCAGTCGCCGCCTCACTTAAACGATCACCAATGACTAAAACTACGTCTGAGGCTTGGATCCGCTCGGTTAATTTAATATTTGCAGCAATGCCAATATATCCTGCAAATGATGGACTGTCGTTATCTACCAAGTCTTGGTAACGAAATGAAGTTGCTATTGGCACACATTGCTGATTTGCCCACTGCTCTAAGAGCGCACAGGATTCTTGATCCCAAGAACTGCCACCGACAATGACAAACGGACGCTTTGCACTACTAAACACTGCCATCGCTTGCTCAAATGTCGCCTGGTCTAAGCCCGGTTGAACAATATGCGCCATTAGAGTGGGGTTTTCTTCGCCTAATGCAAACAACATATCCTCTGGCAAAGCCAAAACTACCGGTCCTTTTCGGCCAGCTTGCGCAATGTGGAAGGCCTTTGAAATATATTCATCGATTCGATCTACGCGATCAATACTACCAACCCACTTCGCGCATTCAGAAAACATCTGCCGAAAATCCATCTCCTGAAATGCTTCTCTACCAACCATCTCACTACTAACCTGACCAATTAATAAAACTAAAGGGGTGCTATCTTGATATGCAGTATGCACGCCAATAATGGCATTAGAAGCGCCAGGCCCCCGCGTAACTAATAAAACGCCTGGCTTACCCGTCAGCTTGCCATAGGCTTCAGCCATGTAGGCTGCACCACCCTCTTGGCGACAGGTAATAAAGTGCATTTTTCCTGCGTGTTCAACAAAGCCGTCCAATAAGGGCAAAAAACTTTCACCAGGAACGCCAAATGCAAACTCCACACCCTGCCTAAATAATGCATTCGCTAAAATCTTTCCGCCGTGCATCCGCATTTCTAAGCTACCGAAGATTGCAAAACATTTTGGGCAGCAACTACCCCACTACTTTTTAATTGCACTCCAAAAATCTGCAAGCCCATCTCACAACCACTAATAGCAGCCATTAACGATAAAGCATTACAGTCACCTAAATGTCCAATCCGAAATACTCGTCCCTTTAATTTACCAAGACCAGTACCTAAGGATAAATTAAAACGCTCTAGAATGAGTTTACGCAATGCGTCTGCATCTACTCCCTCAGGCAATAAAACGCTTGTGACTACCGGAGAATATACTGCTGGGTCTTTACACAAGACTTCTAAGCCCCAAGCCTGAATGGCTGCCCGGCAAGCTCTGCCCAATAATTCATGACGAGCAAAAACTTGATCTAAGCCCTCAGCTAAAATCATATCAATCGCCTCACTCAACCCATACATCAAATTAGTAGCCGGTGTAGTTGGGTAATATCCCGTTTTGTTGGATTCTAAAATTTCATCCCAAGCCCAAAAGGCCTTCGGCAATTTTGCCACTTTACTGGCCTCAATCGCTTTTTGTGAAACCACGTTAAAAGCTAATCCTGGTGGTAACATCAAACCTTTTTGTGAGCCACTAATTGTGACGTCAACAGCCCATTCATCATGCCGGTAATCCGCAGAGCCTAACCCAGAAATAGTATCTACCATGAGTAATGCTGGATGGCCAGCTCGTGAGATCGCTTCCCTTACAGCCGCAATGTCTGAAGTTACACCGGTAGATGTTTCATTATGAACAACGCAAACTGCTTTAATGTGATGCTGGGTATCTTGGCGTAAGCGTTCCTCAATTTTCTGAGCATCAACCCCGTATCTCCAACCTTCTAGGCCAGGCATGCCCAAAAACTCTGTTTGCAGGCCAAGTCGGTCTGCTAATCTTTTCCATAAACTGGCAAAGTGTCCAGACTCATACATTAAAACTAAATCACCTGGCGATAGGGTGTTTACTAAAGCAGCCTCCCAAGCACCTGTACCTGATGAGGGATAAATAATTACTGGACATACTGTTTTAAAGATTTTCTTGATTTGAGTCAGCAACCTTAATCCAAATTCCCCAAATTCAGGACCGCGATGATCAATGGTTTGGTAACTAATTGCCCTTAAAATCCGCGAGGGAACAGGGCTAGGTCCCGGTATATGCAGAAAATGACGTCCCGATGGATGATTGTCGAGTTTTAACATGAGACCCCTCTTATTTTTATAAAATAAAACCTATTTTGATAGACCCTTGGGTCAATCCAACACTTATAGTGGTTATTACTATACATCGTTTAGTGATTATTCCTATATATTGTGGTTGTATCCCAATCTTTTGAAGCTCCCCGCAATGAATAAACCAAACGAAATACCTATCTTAACTACCCGCCTTTTACAGCAGACTTCTGGCCAAATCTTCTCAGACTCTGCAAGTCGAGGCCGTTATGCTACAGATGCATCGATTTATCAAACGATGCCTAAGGCAGTTTTTATTCCCAAAACAGCAGATGATGTGGTGGCAGCGATTGGCATCGCGGCTGAGTTATCAGTTCCTATTTTAGCAAGAGGCGGCGGAACTAGTCAGTGCGGGCAAACAACTGGCGCAGCCCTAGTCATTGATAACAGCCCTCATTTTAGAAAATTACTGCATCTGGATTTAGAAGAAAAAACGGTTGAAGTGGAACCGGGCATGGTCCTAGACCATCTCAATCAGTTACTAAAGCCCCACCAACTTTGGTTTCCTGTCGACGTCTCAACCTCTGGCCAAGCCACCATTGGAGGAATGGCCGGGAATAATTCCTGCGGTAGCCGGTCAATTCAATATGGCAATATGGTACATAACGTTCTGGGCATCGACGCCTGGCTAGCTGACGGGACTCTTGCACAATTTGGCAAGATAGGCCATGCCCAAGGCAAAGCGCTTGAGCTGGGCAATTTCGTACAGTCGCTTGCTAAGCAATACCAGTCCGAGATTATCACCCACTGGCCAAAGGTACTTCGGCGTGTCGCGGGCTATAACCTCGACATCTTTGATAATCAGAGTGAAAAGCCTTACACAACAGACGGGCATGTTAATTTGGCGCATCTTTTAGTCGGTAGTGAAGGCACTCTAAGTTACTTTAAAAAATTAAAACTGCAATTATCTCCCCTACCAATCCACAAAGTACTTGGTGTGATTAATTTTGTAAACTTTCATCAAGCCATGCAAAGTGCGCAATATATCGTCAAATTAGGCCCTTGTGCTGTTGAACTCGTTGATCGCACAATGATTGATTTGGCAAGGCATAATCCCGTATTCAAAAAAGTGATTGAAACCGGTTTAATTGATAAAGCCGCACCAACTCCAGAGGCCATCCTACTAGTCGAGTTTGCTGGTGATGAACTCAAACCACTGATTCAGCAAGTGAATGATCTAACAGTTCTCATGTGTGATCTTGGTCACCCAAACTCAGTTGTTCAGTTAATCGATCCTTCTGCCCAAAAAAATCTTTGGGAAGTTCGTAAAGCTGGGCTCAATATTATGATGAGCTTAAAAGGTGATGGAAAGCCAGTAAGCTTCATTGAAGATTGCGCAGTTCCACTTGAACATCTTGCTGAATATACAGACGCTTTAACCGAAGTATTTACCAAGCATGGTACCCGAGGAACTTGGTATGCCCATGCCTCAGTTGGGACTTTACACGTCAGACCAATACTAGATATGCGCCGTGACGGCGCCGCCAAAATGCGGGCCATTGCCGAGGAGGCGGCAGTCCTTGTCAAGCGCTTTAAAGGGGCCTTTAGCGGAGAACACGGCGATGGAATCTCAAGGGGTGAGTGGGTGCAATGGCAATTTGGCCCTAAACTGAATGAGGCCTTGATTGCAATTAAAAATGCCTTTGATCCAAATCAGCTCTTTAATCCTGGGAAAATCGTACATACCCCTAAAATGGATGACCAGAGTCTATTTCGGTTTAGTCCACAGTACCAAGTCATTCCACTAAAAACTTCACTCGACTGGTCAGCTTGGAATGTACAAAACAATCCAATGACAGAGGAAGTTTCTAGTTCAGGAACTGGTCAAGATCCCGCCCAAGGTTTTGCCAAAGCAGTTGAAATGTGTAATAACAACGGGCATTGCCGTAAATTTGATACAGGGACAATGTGTCCGAGTTACCGAGTAACTCGTGACGAGCAGCATGTCACCAGAGGCAGAGCCAATACCTTACGCTTAGCACTTTCCAATCAACTTGATTCAGACGCCTTTATCGGTAGCGCTGTTAAAGAGGCTTTGGATTTATGCGTGAGCTGTAAGGGCTGTAAAAGAGAGTGTCCTACGGGTGTAGATATGGCGAAGATGAAGATAGAATTCTTAAGCCACTACAAAGCAAAACACGGCTTTACGCTGCGTGATCGCCTCATTGCGCATTTGCCGCAATATGCTAGTTGGATTAGTCAAATTCCTTTTCTAGCCAGTTTAATGAATGTCCGAAATCGAATTCCTGTCTTAGCGAAATTGATCGAAAAAATGACTGGAATATCAGCTTCGCGAACGCTGCCAAAATGGCGCAGCGATACAATTTGGAAAAATCCGATTGCAAAGAATCCTCCGGAGATATTTAGTCAATCAAAAAAACCTGTTGTGCTCTGGGCGGATACTTTTAATGGATATTTTGAACCTGAAAATATCTTGGCAGCTAAAAATGTTCTAGAAGCAAATGGCTACAGTGTTCATATTCCAATGAAGTCTCAAGGACACTACTGTTGCGGAAGAACTTTTCTAAGTAGCGGTATGATCGCTCAAGCCGCTGCTAGCGCGCAAGAACTCTTAGAAGTATTACTTCCATTTGCAACTCAAGGTATTCCGATTATTGGACTTGAGCCCTCTTGCTTACTGAGTTTGCGTGATGAATTTTTAGTTATGGGACTGGGTGATGGGGCACAAATTATCGAAAAAAATAGCTTCACATTTGAAGAATTCTTACTCAAAGAATACCTGTGTGGAAATTTCAAACCAAACTTCACCCCTGCAGTACAAGAAATGTTGATTCATGGCCATTGCCATCAAAAAGCGTTTGATGTTGTCACACCAATGCAGACCCTTTTAGGGCTTATTCCAAATGCCAACCCACAATTAATCGAAACTTCTTGTTGCGGTATGGCTGGTAATTTTGGTTATGAAGTAGAACATCAAGAAATTTCTATGCAAATGGCTGAATTACAACTATTGCCGGCTATCCGAAAAGCGTCTGATAAATTGATAGTAGCTGATGGGACGAGCTGTCGCCATCAGATATTAGATGGTACTAAGCGTCATGCTTTACATCTAGCAGTCGTTTTAGAAAAACATCTTCCCACAAAAATTACCGCATCCTAATAACAATTACTAAAAACAACCTGGAGACATCATGCAACTTATCAGACTGATCCTTTTATCATCAAGTGTTTTCCTTTTTTCTAATGCTGCTATCAGTTAAACCTTCCCAGCTCCCAACAAACCAATCCGGCTGATTGTGGGATTTGCCCCTGGCGGAGGAACTGATATTGTTGCACGAGCACTTGCCCCTAAAATTGGTGAGATCCTTGGGCAATCTGTCATTGTCGAAACGCGCTCCGGTGCTGCTGGCACAATTGCTGCAGATATGGTTTCTAAATCTGCTCCAGATGGACATACCCTACTGATGGGACACTCCAACTCGAATGCCATTGCGCCATTTGTTCTAGCTAAAGTGCCGTATAACGCAGCCAATGACTTTTCACCCATTACCTATGTGGGCTACGTGCCTAATATCTTGGCAATCAATCCAAATATTCCAGCAAATACGGTTGCAGAACTGGTAAGCCTTGCAAAAAGTAAACCTGGACAGTTTACCTACGGCTCCTCAGGTACGGGCAGTACCCAACATCTAGCGGGAGCTCTATTTGGAAAAATATCTCAGATCGAAATAAATCATATTCCTTATAAAGGTAGTGGCCAAGCAATTATTGATCTACTTGCCGGTCAAATTACGATGAATTTCGATACGATGCCGCCAGTCCTTGAGCATATTCGTGCTGGAAAAATAAGAGTATTAGCCATCTCAACGCCTAAGCGCTTAGACTTGTTATCTCAAGTCCCAACCTTTAGCGAGGTAGGAATACAGGGTTTTGATGTTACAAACTGGTATGCCATTATTGGTCCTAAAGGAATGGCTCCAGAGGTTGTTGCCAAAATAGACCGTGCCGTGCGAGGCGCTATGTCTGAGCCAGCGATTAAAGCCACACTCGATGCCCAAGGTCTGCAAACGAGTGGCCCAAGCACTCCCGAGGCCTTTGGAATTTTTATCAAAGCTGAACTAGATAAATATTCAAAAATGGTTAAAGAGTTAAATATCAAATCTGAATAATTAACCAGTGACTAGCTCGCAATTGCTAAACGAGCTAGTCGTGAATGATCTAAACTACTCCGCTTTGATGTTTTTCTCACGAATTACTTTTGCCCACATCTCTTTTTCTTCTCGCATTTGTTGTGCAAATTGATTGGGGTTATTAGCAACAATTTCATTACCACCTTTTAGTGCAAAACTAGCAATATCAGGTGTTGCCATAATCTTGGCTACAGTGCTGCTTAATTTATTTTGTAAATCAACAGATAATCCGGGTGGGGCTAGCATACCCAACCAAATATAAGCAGCTAATCCATTTAAGCCATGTTCAGCCATCGTCGGGGCATTCGGAGCTGCACTCGAGCGTTTGTCAGCAAATACTGCCAAGCCACGCATCTTGCCAGCATTAACCATCTGCTGCGAATTACCAACACTGTCACAAAACATTTGTGTCTCCCCAGCTATTAATGCAGCCTGCGCTGGAGCGGCACCTTTATATGGCACATGCACAATACTTGTCCCAGCAGCTCCATTAAAGAGTTCACAGGCTAAATGCCCACCACTACCAATTCCAACACTGGAGTAATTTAATTGCCCTGGACGGGCTTTAACATACTGAATATATTCAGGCAAAGTCTTAACGGGTAAACTTGGATTAACCAGCAAATACATCGGATATTTAATCGCCATCGAGATCGGAGAAAAATCTTTTACTGATTCATAGGGCGGTGGCATTTTTAATAAAGGACTTATTAAATGTGCGCTATTTGATGTGAATAATAATGTATACCCATCCGCCGGGGCATTCATGACTAGTAAGGTCCCTGTAGCACCAGTCCCCCCCACCTTGTTATCAACTACCACGGGCTGCTTCCATTCTTCTTGCATTTTATTGGCAATTAAACGAGCGTAGTTGTCAGTCGGCCCACCCGGCGGGAAAGGTACAACCATTTTGATTGCGCGATTTGGATAATTTGGGTCTGCCAAAGCCTGTTGAGAAACAATACCCAAAAACAAAGCACCAAAACATAGCGCCGCAAAATTTACTCGATTGATTTCAGATACCAGTTTTGGAAATATTTGTGTTTGGATAAATCTCATGGTCTCACCTCTTGTAATTTTTTCAACTCTAAAGAAAAACGATCAACATCAATCGCCAGGATAATTCTCACCGTACCAAATTAAAACTATTTTTAGTATTTTGTAGTTGCTCAACATCAGAAATTAGTTTACATTCTAATCATAAAAAATCAAACATCAAGGAGAAACTAGGTGAATACAATAAACCGCAATACTAATTCGCAACTTTCTTACATAACAATTATTCTAACTCTACTTTTTATTAGCCTCTTTTTTCCAAATGCGATAGCGCAGAACTACCCAAACAAACCAATAAAAATTATCATTCCATTTCCAGCTGGTGATCCAATCGATGTCATCACTAGAATGATTGCGCCTAAATTAACCGAAACTTTAGGTCAATCAATCATTGTCGAAAATATTGCTGGCGGTAGCGGATCAATTGGAATTACAGCTCTAACTAAAGCTACTGCTGATGGTTACACCATATCCGCTGTTCAAACGGGTAATCTCATTGTGCTGCCGCAAACACTTAAATCCGTTAAATACAATACGTTAAAAGATATCGCTCCAATTGCCCTAGTCCTAAAAAATTACCAAGGAATTGCAGCTACTACAAACGCGCCTTTTAACAACTTAAAAGAAATGGTTGCTTATGCAAAAGCGAATCCCGGAAAACTCAGCTTAGCTACGAATGGTGAGGGTGGTTACCCACACCTTACCTTTGAAGATTTTAGAATGCGTGCTAACTTTACCTATCTACATATCCCCTATAAAGGTAGTGTTCAACTTAGTACCGATCTCATTGGTGGACAAGTTCAAGTAGGAATCTTAGGGTTCGCCTCGTTTATTCCTCATATCCGAAGCGGTAAACTGAAATTGCTAGGTATTAGTAGTTCCGTGAAAGTCTCTTCTTGGCCCGATGCTCAGCTAACCAGCGAGGTTGTGCCAGGCTTTAGTGCTGAAGGATGGTTTGGCTATGGGGCCCCAGGTGGAACTTCTCCCGAAGTGATCAAACTTCTCAATCAGGCAATTAATCTAGCGTTTACCGATAAAGCAATTATTAATAAACTCTCTGAACTCAATTTAATGATCGAATCACAAAGTCCAGCCTATTTTGAGGAAGTCATTTTGAATGACTTTAGCCGGTATGCTGGGATTGTTAAAGCCTCTGGCCTTCAACCGCAATAATTTTTTATTCAGCAAGCTTGCCGACCTGCGCTTCTAATAAGCCCCACACTTCGGAACCAAGCTCTGCTTTCCAGCGTTGATAAAAAGTTCCAGCTAAACGCTGTCTAAATGGCTTCGTATCGACCATATTAAAGACCATCCCCTGACTCTTTAGAGAAGTCGCTAACTCCAAATTCAGATCAATCGTATATTGTCGTTGTCTACCAATGTGAATCCGCACTTGATGCAAAATAATTTCCTGAATATCTACCGGTAAAGCCTCCCAAAAACCTAGATTACCAATTAAATTAAATCCTGACCACATATGGGAGGTCATACTGACATATTTAGTCACTTCATGTAACTTGAGTGAATCAATAATGGCTAAGGGATTTTCTTGAGCCTGTAATTTTCCCGTCTTCAACGCATCATATAGTTCCAGGACAAATAGCGGTACCGGCTCAGCGCCAAGGGCACGGAAGGTTTCTTCAAATACTTGCCCCTCAGGAATACGGATTACCAGCCCCTCTAAGTCACTGACGTCTTTAACTGGTTGGGTATTCGTAACAATATGCCTAAAACCATTTTCCATTAAGCCGCCAGGAACAAGATACAAACCTTTTGTGCTAAGCTCACGCCGCAAATATTCGCCTAACAAACCATCCATCGATCCATATACGTCAGTATTATCTCTAAAAGCAAAGGGAAGACTTTGAACATTCATTGTCGGTGTGATCGGTCCTAGAATACTGCCCATCAATGCGTAAAACTGAATATCCCCCTGTATAACCCCATCAACGATATCTAAGTGCGATTTTTTTAAACCGCCATTATCTGCTAAAACTTCCATAACTACTCGACCATCCGTAGCTTTTTCAACATCATTCCATAAGTCCACTAGAAATGGATGTACATGACTTTTCTCCGGCTGATAGTGCAACTGTTTACCGTACCAAATTTTTTTCTGATTTTCCAAAAAACACCTTTCTATTTAACGCGTAATATCTACTCAGCCTTAATTTGAGCATCCTCAATTACCTTACCCATCTTTTGGTAATCTGCCGCCATGTAAGCACCCATCTGTATTGCACTCATAGCCATTGGATCAATCCCGTTATCTGCCAATTTCTTAGCCACATCAAATGAGTTCACCACTTTAAATAACTCCGTTGATAATTTACTAACTACTTCATCTGGCGTATTAGGTGGGGCAACTATACCTATCCATGAAGCGTAGTTATATCCTTTAACACCTGACTCAGCAATCGTTGGCACCTCCGGTAATGTATTAGTTCTTTGCGCACCAGCAATTCCGATTGGCTTTAATTTACCTGACTTAATTAAAGGCAAAACTGTTCCTATGGCATTGAACATCGCTGCCACTTCACCCCCTGCAGTCCCAACTGCCGCTTGGCTTGCTCCTTTATAGGGCACATGTACAAGTTTGACATTGGCAAGGGACTCAAACATTGCCATCGCAATATGTTGCGGACTGCCAACCCCGCCAGAGGCGTAATTCACTTTTCCTGGATTGGCCTTAATATAGGCAATAAACTCTGGAATCGTATTGACTGGAATACTAGGATGAACCACTAAGACAGTTGGCAAAACAGCAATCATGCCTACAGGCTTAAACAGTTTGGGGTCATAAGAAACTTTGCGCAGTTGTGGTAGCACTCCTAAGATCGCATTATTACAGCCACAAAATGTATATCCATCAGCTGTGGCGCGCATGACTTTTTCTGCGCCAATAGCACCGGATGCACCAGTCTGATTATCTATTAACAAAGTCTGACCTAAGGCAGTCCCCAAGCGTTCTGCAACAATGCGAAGAGCGACGTCCGATGCACTTCCAGTAGCAAGTGGCGTCACTAAATTGATTGGGCGATTAGGCCAAGACTGAGCAATAGCGAGTTGGCTAAAAATCATCGCCATCAAACCAATCATTGAAAAGTTGATTTGTATAGCCAGTTGCTTAAAGCTGTATTGGTAATATCTCAATTGCTCCTCCTTTTATGAATTATTTTAAATGATGCCTACTTAGGATACGTATTACAAAGCATAAGTATTCCTGACTCTCAAGATCAAACTAAAAATAAAATGCATCCTCAAATGATTTTCCAGCAGAGTCTTTAGCATTAACTAATGGCTCAATACTTTTAGGTAGCTGCCAATCAATTTTGAGTGTGGGATCGTTCCAACGAATGCATTGCTCACTCTTGGCATGCCAATAGTCAGTTGTTTTATATAAAAATTGTGCCTCTTCTGATAAAACCACAAAGCCATGGGCAAAGCCATCTGGGATCCAAAGTTGTAAATGGTTCTCTGCGCTTAGCTCGATCCCAGTCCAAACTCCAAAAGTGGGTGATGAGCGCCGAATATCAACCACAACATCATATACACGACCTTGCGTCACACGCACGAGCTTACCCTGCACATGCTCTGTCTGATAATGCAGGCCTCTCAAAACGTATTGCTTTGAATTGGAGTGATTATCCTGCACAAAAGATTTTGTAACTCCAGTTTTTTCAGTAAACTCTTGTTGATTAAACGATTCATAAAACCAACCACGCTCGTCTCCAAATACTTTTGGATCTATGATAAGTACATCAGGGATCTCTTTAGTAGGGGTTACAGCAATCGGCATCAGAAAATCCTATCAAGCTAACATTTTTAAAAGATATTGCCCATACGAATTTTTCTTCAATGAGGCAGCAATTTTTTCTACAGTTTCCTTACTAATCCAGCCAGCATGAAAAGCAATTTCCTCAGGACAGGCAACCATGAGTCCTTGGCGTTTTTGCAGAGTTGCAATAAAACCGGCGGCCTCTAGTAAGGAGTCATGAGTACCGGTATCTAGCCATGCATAGCCTCGCCCCATGATCTCAACATTCAATTGCTGCATATCTAAATAACGTTGATTGATTTCGGTGATTTCTAATTCGCCGCGCTTACTAGGTTTGATTGTTTTAGCAATGTCACAGACTTGTTGATCATAAAAATACAGGCCAGTTACAGCATATGAACTTTTAGGCAAAATGGGCTTTTCTTCAATTGAGACCGCCCGCATCTGCTGATCAAATTCCACCACACCATAGCGCTCTGGATCGTTCACATGATAGGCAAATACGGTTGAGCCCTCATGAGCTATAGCTGTCTTTTGCAATTGTTTGGCAAAATCATGGCCATAAAAAATATTGTCGCCAAGTACCAAGGTACTCGGGTGATTGCCAATAAAATCCCTTCCCAAAATAAAAGCCTGTGCCAAGCCATCCGGACTAGGCTGTACCTGATAATGAATATCAATCCCCCATTGACTTCCATCTCCGAGTAACTGCGCAAATAAGGGCGTATCTTGGGGAGTCGAAATCAGCAGAATTTCTCGTATACCTGCTAGCATCAGAGTGCTTAGCGGGTAATAAATCATCGGCTTATCGTAAATCGGCATGAGTTGCTTAGATACGGCCTGTGTAACAGGATATAAACGCGTTCCAGATCCGCCCGCGAGAATAATTCCCTTACGTCGTAATGTGCTCATCTACTACATTCATTGAATTGTTTCATATGGGTTCTATTCTAAATTATTATTCTGATAGCTTTTGAACATATTCCAAAACATATTGCTGCACTTGCTCTTGCCAGCGACACTCAAGACTATGAATGCCGATTTTCTTGAAGGCAATCTTTAATTTTGTATTATCCATCACTGAGTTTTTGGGCCTTGGAGCAGGTAAAGGATAATCTTCGGACGGAATTGGCAAAATATAATCTGACTTAACCTGCACTGGCATACCGGCATTTCTGGCCGTCTCTATTGCAAAACTAGCTAGACCATGCCAAGTCGTCTGGCCATCTACAACTGAATGATAAAGGCCTGATTCGGCATCAGATACTGCTAACTGCAAAGCAACTCTTGCCAACCAGTCACTACTAGTTGGACAACCATACTGGTCATTAACTACTTTTAACAGTTCTTTTTGCGTGGCCAGTTTTAACATCGTTCGGATAAAGTTATTGCCTTGCCCATAAACCCAACTCGTGCGCAGAATAAAAAACTTTGCGGCCTCTTCTTGAGACCTATTATTAAGTCTATGAAACGCCTCTAGAATCCCTAATTCGCCGTCACGCTTACTGATGCCGTACTGACTCATCGGTCTTGTTTCGTCTATTTCCAAATATGGACTTGTTTTTAAGCCATCAAATACGTAATCCGTTGAAACGTGCACTAAAACACCACGGGGTATAGGAGCAATATATTCAGCCAAAATTCGCGGTACCTGGCTATTTATTTTTTGAGATAAATCAGGCTCTTGCTCCGCTAGATCTACCTGCGTATATGCTGCAGCATTTAAAATGATTTGTGGTTGATATTCCTTTAGATTTTGTAAGATACTCTCTTCTTGACTTAAATCACACTGCTCCCGCCCCAGAAAAATGGCCGAGATTTTTAAATGTCGAAACAACTTTTGTAGAGAAATGCCTAACTGGCCATCTTTTCCAAAAACAAGGATTATGCGACCTTGTAAATCAGGAATATTGAATCGCGATACGTTAGTTAGTAGCATTGACTAAAATAGTAAAATTTGCAGTGAAGGGAGGTACCTAGCTGCATTAACGGATTGAAAAGCCAAAGATATATAACAACCCCTGATGATTATTTAGCATACTGTTTATCAATCCAAGCACGATAAGAACCTGACTGAACACCGTCAACCCACAACGTATTTTCCAAATACCACTGTACTGTTTTACGAATACCTGTCTCAAAAGTCTCACTAGGACTCCAGCCTAGCTCATGCTCAATCTTGCTAGCATCAATGGCATAGCGCCGGTCGTGCCCAGGACGATCTTTGACAAAAGTAATCTGGTCTGTATAACTACCGCCTGACTTAGGGCGCAACTCATCCAAAATTGCGCAAATTGTCTGCACAACTTCTAAATTCGTCTTTTCGTTTCGACCACCAATATTGTAGGTCTGGCCTAGTCGACCCTTTTCAAGAACACAGCGAATGGCTGCGCAATGATCCCGAACGTATAACCAATCTCGAATTTGCTGCCCATCTCCATAGATCGGTAGCGGCTTACCCGCAATGGCATTCAGAATCACTAAGGGAATCAGTTTTTCTGGGAAATGAAAGGGGCCATAATTATTTGAACAATTGGTCGTCAGAACTGGCAATCCATAGGTATGGTGCCATGCTCTTACTAAATGATCTGAAGCCGCCTTGGACGCTGAATAGGGACTATTAGGTTCATACTGCCTAGTCTCTAAAAAAGCAGGCTCGCTCGGCTTTAGTGAGCCATATACTTCATCGGTAGAAACATGTAAAAAGCGGAACCTATCTTGCTCTGTACTAGACAGAGTCTCAAAATAAGCTCGCGCGGCCTCAAGTAACTGAAATGTCCCAACCACATTTGTTTCGATAAATTCCATCGGCCCATGGATTGATCGGTCCACATGGGACTCTGCAGCAAAATGAACAATTGCACTCACTTGATGCTTGCTAAGTAATGCCGAAACTAATTTTCGATCGGCAATATCACCTTGCACAAATAAGTAATTGGGGCAGCCTTCTAATTCTTTTAAGTTGGAAGGATTACCGGCATACGTTAACTTATCGAGATTAACAATGCCCGGTTTTTTATTTTGCGCTGCAGACTCTTTTGAGGATATCGGTGTCTCTAACCCAGTTTTAGGTAAAAGGCTGTCTAAAATAAAGTTAGAGCCAATAAACCCTGCACCCCCAGTGACTAAAATCATCAAGAAAACCTTATTTAAAAACGGCTTAAATATTAGAAGTTACGTTAAGCCGTCTTGTGATTGATACTTTCATTATATATTTATTGGGATATAAATCGTTCTAAAGTATTGATATTGTTTAATTTATAACTATCTTAGATGATTAGTAGCACTTCACTAATATCACTAGTGGAGTGCTTGCCTTTACATCATAACTCTACCGCCATTCGTATCAATTGTTGTTCCGTTTACAAATGACGCGCCATTGGAAGCTAAATATAACATCGCATAGACATGGTCATCCTCTGTTGCCAAGCGCCTCATCGGAACCTGCAGAGCAATCCGGTCAATATCTTCTTGTGATCTTAAGGCCTTGACACGTGGCGTTAAAGTGGTCAAAGGAGCGATATTATTGGTAGTAATCCCAAATGGCCCAAGTTCATAGGCTAAGAATTTAGATAATTGAGTCACGCCAGCCTTAGCAGCGCCATATGCCGGCGAAGAAACGGCATGAACAGTCCGCCCAGAGATAGAAGTAACATTAATAATCCGGCCAGCTTTAGACTTTTTTAATCCTGGAATCGCTGCTTGGCAGCACAAAAATACACTCCTTAAATTCAGCGCAATGGTTTGATCCCATTCCGCCAAATCCATCTCTTCAATACTTTGTAATTTACTATAGCCACCCGCACAATTAATTAAAATATCAAGGCCATAACTTGCCATGAAGATACTAGCGAAAGTAGCTTTTACCGCCAGAGGATCTGTCAGATCAACTGGCTTTGCAAATGCTCTATCGCCAAGTTCACTAGCAATCTGTTCAATCTTTATGGAATCAATATCTAATAAAAAAACGTAGGCTCCTTGATCGTAAAAAGCTCTTGCTGCTACTTCACCAATGCCGCCGGCAGAGCCAGTTACAACGACCGATCGCCCCACCAACTCAGAATACTGAACCATTTCTTTCCCTTTTGAATCATTCAGTCATTACAGCTTCATACCTGTTTCTTTAATAATCTTACCCCAACGAGCTAGTTCACTTGCCATCAAATCAGCCATGACTTCAGGAGATGATGGGCTAGCAACTACACCAGCTTGTGCCAAAGCCTTTTGTGTATCTGCAGAATTTAAGACCTGAGCTAACTCAGCATTTAGCTTGAAAACAATCTCTTTAGGAGTATTTACTGGCGCTAATAAACCTAGCCATACCGAGGCGTCATAATTAGTAACTCCGGCCTCATGCAAACTAGGAATATCAGGTAATTGCGCACTACGTTTTAAGGAGGTCACTCCAAGAGCACGCAGTTGCCCCTGTTTGATCTGATTAATGACATTCGGTATACCAGCAAAACTGCTCTCTACAATGCCCGCCATGAGATCTGTTGTTGCTCCCGAGCTACTCTTGTAAGGAACATGTTCTAACTTAGCGCCAGTTAGATTCATAAACAATTCTCCCATTAAATGCTGGGAACTACCATTACCGGACGAGGCAAAATGAATTTTATCCGGCGAAGATTTTGCTAAAGCAATGTACTCTTTAACGTTATTGGCTGGCACTTTTGGATTTACCACCAATACATATGGTGCATCTACTAGTTTCGAAATTGATGTAAAACCCTTGATCGGATCATAAGGCATGTTCTTATATATCCAAGGGCTAATGACATGCGTTGTTGATATCATAATTAATGTGTAACCGTCCGGAGCAGATTTTGCAACGAAGTCCGTCCCAATGGTAGAGCCTGCACCAACTTTATTTTCTATCACAAACTGCTGGCCTAAACTCGTAGACAATTTTTGACCAACAATTCTGGCAACTACATCCGTAAAACCACCCGGTCCAAATGGCACAATTAACTTAACCGGTTTATTGGGGTAGGACTGCGCCCATAAAGGTACTCCAAAAGAAATACTACTAACCGCAAACAAAGCGACAAGAAGCCTTTTAAATAATTCCATCGGTACATTATTCATTAATGATCATCCCCTAGATAAAGTGGTGCTGGCATGGTGTAAAAAGCGTTCAAAATATGGTAAACCATCATATAATTTTTTTGCTGAAAACTGGCATGGGAAATGCCACGCATCACACTGAATTGCTTATTCATATTAGGCAGTAACTCATAAAAACGAATTAAATCTTCCATACTAGCAATACCGTCATACTCGCCTCGCAAAATAATTGTCGGAGCTAGAATATTTTTTGGTTCTAATAGGGGTAATTTGGAACACATGTCAACATAAGTACCGGTCGGCATGGAATCATCAAGAGTTAATATGGCGTCTGCAAATGCTTCAATAGTTGCTTGATCAGCTGTACCAGGGTGATCACGCTCGAAAATGCTGTACACAAATGGCCGATCAATTGGGCGACGGTTTTTTGCAATAAATTCAGGTAATTTCTTCTTACGCTGCTCAAGGGTGTGGCTGCCTTCACCAGTCCATACAAAAGCATCTAGCGCCAATTTGGCAACACACTCAGGATGTCGTTGAGCAAATAAAGCCGCCTTTAATGCGCCCGACGAAATGCCATAAAACATGAGGGCTTTAACACCTGTTACTTGCATGATGTAAGAACTTCCTACCGCAATATCATCGGCCCCATTACTAATGTCAAAATTAATATCACGCTTTTTATCAGAGCGACCGTAACCTTCATTATCCATAGTCCAAGTATCAAACCCATGATCAGAAAACCAGTCCATGGCAGAAGAGTAAGGTCGATTTGGAACATGCAAATCAAAGGTTGGCTGTGAAGCCATGGACGAACCATGGATGAAAAAAATGATTCCTTGGTAGGCGACCTTTGGGGAGGCTTTTTTCTCCCACATAAATAAATTCACGTCGTCCTTTTTTACCCAATGCTCTTTTCCACCCGTCCACTGAACCTGCGCCATGCCAATCCCCTTTTTCAAACAATTATTTACCAACACTTAATCAAATATTTTTAACACTATTTAAAGTAATTTTATTATCGAAGACTCATTTTATCTGAAATTGAAGCGCTGATTACCCTTATTCACCCTGTCCTACCATTATCCGATAACCCAATATCCATAGTACTCAGACTAAATATCGAGTAAAGTACTCTTTATGAAGAAAACTGATATGTATAAAAATGCCGGATTAACTCTGGCCAATAAGCTAAAAAATAACTCTTTAGCAAAGCCTAGCCTCAAAAATAATCGCCTAGATCATCAAAAAATTAATCCTTTACTCGACTCTTTAATCAAAAAATCAAATACATCTAACTCTATCTGAAAATCACTTTAGCGAAAATATGCCCAACTATTTATCTCATGTAATCAGAATTATAAGTATCGCGACTGCACTTATTGTTTTAAGCTCGCCTACTTTTGCCCAAAACTATCCGAATAAAACCATCAAAATGGTTGTGCCATATCCAGCTGGCGGTGGCTCAGATACTTTATCAAGACCTCTTGCGCAAAGATTATCTGCTGAATTAGGTCAGGCAGTCATCGTTGAAAATAAAGGTGGAGCAGGCGGTAATATCGCAATGGAATTTGTTGCACACTCTGCACCAGATGGCTACACCCTCATGCTTGGGCTAAGTCCGCAATTGGCTGTCAATATGAATCTGTTTGATAAAGTACCCTACGATGTCCAAAAAGATTTCGTGCCCATTACTCTTCTGGCTGAAGGGCCCTATTTATTAGTCGTCAATCCTGGCGTGCCGGTTAAATCGATTAAGGAGCTCATCGCCCTGGCAAAAGCTGCTCCGAATTCTCTCAATTACGCCACATCTGGCAATGGTAGTGGCGCTCATCTAGCCGCAGCTCTATTTACCAATATGACTGGCACTCAAATGATTCACACTCCCTACAAAGGCGGTGGACAAGCTATGGCGGATGTTCTTGCTGGACATGTCCAAGTACTTTTCACACCACCAGTTAGTTCAAGCCAACATATTCAAACTGGGAAACTAAGAGCCTTAGCCGTAACTGGTTCAAAGCGCTCTTCTGCTCTGCCAGATATTCCAACCTTATCCGAAGCTGGGGTTCCTGGTTATGATTCCGGGGTCTGGTATGGGATCGTGGCTCCCACTGGTACCCCGAAAGATGTTGTGATGAAGCTGCATGCAGCCTTTATTAAGATCTTAAAGCAACCCGACTTTGTGGCTCTTTTAAGTAGCAGTGGAATTATCCCTATTGGAAGTTCGCCAGAAGAACTATCCGCTTACATGGTTAAAGAAAATATCAAATGGGCAAAATTAATTAAATCGGCAGGGATCAAAGTCGAATGAATCCAATTTGTCCATGGTACCAGCTAGGTTATATTATTCCGCATCGCTATACAGATTTAGATGCGTACCAATTTTATGCTGTTGCGCCGGAAGGAATGATGCTCGTTACAACGGGCCTAGACCTTGGTGAATACACTCTTGAATCAGTCGAAAAGCAACTCCCAACGTTTTACTCCTGCCTCGATTTGCTAACCAATAAACAAGTAGACCGAATTGCTCTTAGCGGGGTTCCAGTGGCTGCCGCCCTGGGTCGTGAGCGAACTCTGCGCCTGCTTGAAGAATCGACTAAAAGAACTGGCTTAGTATGCGATACAGATCTTGAAGCACATATCGACACACTTAAACACTTAGGTATTTCTCATATTGCTCTAGCAACCAGGTGGTCACAACATGTCACGCAAGCCTTAATCCAATACCTCAAAGAAGCTGGCATAACAGTGCTTGCTTTTCGCTCACAAGGTAGATCCTTGTCTGAAAACAAGTTGGCCAACGCCCAAGCTGATCATCATTTGGCGCTTAAGCTTGGATCCGAGGCCCTTCTTGCGGCTCCGGATGCGCAGGCGCTCCTGATGCCTGGAGGTCTTTGGTATGCAATGCACGCGGTCCCAATTCTTGAAACGCAGTTTAATAAGCCCGTGCTTTTAAATATCTTGAGTACAACCTCGAATGCTTTGCGAGCGCATCGTCAAACTACAGATATGAGTTCCTTTCCAAAACCGAATCCACATTGGGGTAAAGTAATTACAAGCTATTAATTCGCCATCTTGATTTAGTTCGTAATCAAGGCTTTATTCTGACCACTCATAATCTCTACTCATTACCTAAAAACGATACTGTCGTATACACAACTTCCAATTTTTGGTTATTATTGGAATAACTAAACCACCGAGGAGAGTATATGAAATTTCAATTAATTCGAGTAGCCACAATTGTCGCCTTTTCTGTGGCCAGTTTGCCAGCAGCAAATGCTCAATTTGCCAAGCCTGAGGACGCGGTGAAGTATCGCCAAAGTGCACTTTTTGTAATGGGTAACCACTTTGGACGGATTAATGCAGTGGTAAAAGGTGATGTGCCTTTTAATAAAGAAGAAGTCATTAAAAACGCCACTCTAGTTAATACTATGGCCAGTCTAGCGTGGCAAGGATTTGGCCCTGGCACTGAAGGTGGAAGAGCTTTACCGAATATTTGGACTGAAGCACCAAAATATAAGTCCTACCAAGATAAACTTCAAGCTTCAACTGCCGCTATGCTAGTTGCTGCTCAATCAGGTGATTTAGAAAACGTCAAAAAGGCTTTTGCAGCAGTGGGTGGAAATTGCAAAGCATGCCATGATGATTTCCGCAAAAAGTAGTCTGCCTCTAAAAGTATCGTATTTAAGATAGTACAAAATACCAAAATATAAAGCACAAACTTAGCACTATAAATAACGCTAGAATACGAACCCGCCAATCATCTTTGGATGATTGCGGTAAAGATTCTAGCGATTTTTTTTCTGCGTGTTCCTCGCTTAGCCACTGATTACCATCGATCATCGGCTTGATTAAATTTTTCTTTTTAAAAATCAGATAACATAGAATTGCAACAACATGTAGCGCAATGACACCATAAATTAAATTCGAATTAATCCGGTGCATACTACTGAGTGTACTTACCAAATCGTTCGAGATGAATTTTGATAAAGGTCCAGTAAAGGCAATGTCGTCATCAATGAAAAGGCCAGTTAGTCCTTGAATAAGGGGAATAAAA
The DNA here is from genome assembly GCA_903871735.1 of uncultured beta proteobacterium. Lineage (GTDB taxonomy): Bacteria > Pseudomonadota > Gammaproteobacteria > Burkholderiales > Burkholderiaceae > Polynucleobacter. The sequence goes on from CAIQHU010000180.1 coordinate 43,418, forward strand.
ATCAGCGCAATGACAGATAAAGCCCCTAGCGGATTGTGGCCTAAGCCTCCAAACGATTTACCTTGAAAATAGGCTCGAAGTTTTGACCATGTTGGAATAAAGTTAACGAATCGAATATGAAAGGGACCAATAAATCCCCAAATAATTCTAAAGAAGATAAGAATTAATGCTGTATAGCCACAATATGCATGTAACTGTTGCTCACCAAGCTGAATCGTTATGATTGAGCCGATTATGGTCAATG
>CAIQHU010000181.1 GCA_903871735.1 uncultured beta proteobacterium
CTTTCGATAGCTGCTTTCAGCCGCGGGCTGGCATCTCCTGGATTTCCAAGGGGAGTTGCTGCAAGAGTTAAAGTCACAGCGCTATCTTCTCAGGAATTACTCCACTTTACTTACAGATGCGCCTACCCTTGTGCTCGTGACCTACTTGGGAATCTATGCGATCGCAGCTATTGGATTTCTCCTACGCATTATCAATTTAGGTCTGCCAAAAGGGTTGATCTTTGATGAGGTCTATTACGTAGATGGTGCGAGAGATTTATTGGCGTACGGCGTCGAAGTAGATGGAAGCAGCCCTGAATTCATCGTTCATCCGCCAGTTGGAAAGTGGTTGATTGCAGCAGGAATTCAAGTTTTCGGTAATGATGAATTTGGTTGGAGAATTTCCACTGCTATTGCAGGCGTGATCTCAATTATTCTCATTGGCCTGATTGCGCAACGTCTATTTAGATCTCGCTTCCTTACTCTCTTGGCAACATTTCTTGCCACAGTCGATGGCCTAGCTCTCGTCCACTCACGCACGTCACTTCTAGATAACTTCCTTACCACCTTTATTCTTGCCGCCACATATTTCTTTATTCGAAAGAACTATTTAGCCACCGCCATCTTCCTAGGATTCGCCCTCGGTACTAAGTGGAGTGCGATTTACTTCATCGCAGTTTTTGGCATTGTTGCGCTCTATCGGGCACTCACTCACCACACTGGGCGCAAACTTATCAAGCCAGCTCTGACTCGAATCGCAAACTTCGGAATAATTCCAGTTGCAATCTATGTCATCTCTTGGGCTGGTTGGTTCATCTCAGATCGTGGTTGGGGCAAAGATCATTCAACTAATCCAATTGCATCATTTATCCATTATCACCAGCAGATGCTCGGTTTCCATACTGGTTTAACTGAGAAGCACACATATGAAGCAAATCCTTGGACATGGCTCATCCAATCGAGGCCAACATCTTTCTTCTATCAATCACCAAAAACGTGTGGCGCTTCTTCATGTTCGCAAGAAGTGCTTGCTATGGGAACTCCATTTCTTTGGTGGGCCGGAGCAATTGCAGTATTTGTAGTTGCAGGATTTTGGATTAAATCAATAATTAAGAGGCGGATGGAGCCAGCATCAACCATCATTGTGATTGGTATGGCAGCTGGTTACTTACCTTGGTTTGCTTTCCAAGATCGAACGGTGTTTTCCTTCTATTCAATAGTCTTTCAACCATTTCTTATCTTGGCAATCACATACTGTGCGCGCTGGTTTATCTCGCAGAATCAAAGATGGGGAACTATTGCAAGCGCAGCATTTGCCTTACTTGTCTTCTTTAACTTTCTCTATTTCCTCCCGATCTTTGTGGGAGATGTCATCACATACGACGCTTGGTATGCGCGTATGTGGCTTCCGAGCTGGATTTAGCGCAGGTTATTGATTAGAGGCGCGGTTTTCGCGAAGACGAGTAACCGCTTCTTCGGCTAGCTGCTGATCAAAGATTTCATCTCTTGATGGTGCGGCCGCAGCGAGTGCTTCACGTTCAAGACGCTCTTGCTCTTCACTCCACTTACCTGGTTCAGTTAAATCGATGACGCGACGAGAAGGGACAGCCTTAGCTGCATGTACATATGTAGGAACCGGAATGCTCTGCGGATCCCATTCACCGGCAGCCTTCTGGCTTCCTTTAGGTAGAACAGTAACTCCAGAAATTTCTCGCTCTGAAAGCGGAACCCAATGTTCAGTTGTTGTCTTAGGTGTTACAACGTCTACAAGATTTGTTGACGAGATGCCCGCGTTCGTACGGTGCAGTTCATCACGACGACGCTTCGCGATTTTCTCAACGTTAGTATCGTGTCGTACATGTGCAAGATAAAAAATAAATCCTGCAACTGGTAACAAGATTAAAGTGTAAGTAACTGCTTGCATAACTGCTCCTACCAATGTCATCACAAGTGATATGAGAATGAGAGAGAAGAAAAGTCTTCTCCGAGTTAATTTGAGTTGGTGTGCTCTTAATCGATCAACTTCAGAGAGCGGGCTGGCAGTCCCTGAGACAACTTCAAGCGCACTTCGATAACGCTGAGCGCTCTTGCCAGTGAATTCATTTCTGCTGTGTATCCAGCGTGGCAGAAAATAGGCAACCCACATGCCGATAATTGCCAGATAGATGATTCCAGAAGCCATGATGATCCAAGATTAAGGGGTCACCCCTAAACATCTGTGGATTTGCCCCTTACCTATCTGTACTTTTTTATTCGACTGTTGGGTTCTCTTTTACATAGCTCACGTGGTCTCGCCACTGTCCATCAATATGCAAATATCTTTCACGCGTACCTTCAAAAAGATAGCCAGCTTTCTCGGCCACTCTGCATGAAGGTGCATTTTCGGGACGAATGTTGATCTCAATCCGATGCAGCCCAAGTTGATCGAATCCAAATCGCGTGAGAATCTCGACGGCTCTGGTCGTGTATCCATGATTGGCGAACTCTTGGTCGATCCAATAACCAATATGGCCGCCACGTAGCGCGCCATAAATCACTCCACCAAGCGTGATCTGCCCAATGAGATTGGGGCCTTTCCAGATAACAAAAGAGTATGAGCGACCATTTCGAGCTTCACGATTAAAGGTTGCAATCATTGAAACAAATGATGGGAGTTGAGGCACGGCAGCAGAAGGTCCAACCGTCACCTTTGGCAGCGTGGCTTCCCATTGCTGTAACCATTCACGATTCTTGCCACGCACACGATTCCACTTGAGTCGATCACGTAGACGAAGAGGACGTAGTTCTAATTCACCATCGCTTAGGAGAATCGGCCAATGATGTGAGGACATAGCGGTCAGATATAGCGACGCTCGAGAACAACAACGGTGACATCGGAACCCGATTCAAGTGAGGTCACATTCTCGGGGACTGCGATGAAAGCGTTGGCATCTGAGAGTGTTGTCTGTTCGTCCTGTGCAGATGAATCACCTTTACCTAGCGGAGAGATCGACTTTCCATCCTCTGAAAGAATTCCGCGAACATATGAACGTTGACCATCAGGTGAAGTCACCTGCTTCTCTAACTTAGCTTTCACCGATGGGCGATGAATTGTGGAAGCGCCAAGCATTGTACGAATCATCGGGCGAACAAAGAGTTCGAATGAGATGTAGGCCGCGATCGGATCACCCGGAAGAGTGACGACTGGAACTTTATCTGGCCCGATCGTTCCGTAATTGTGGCGCCCACTTGATTCAATTGCTAAGTCGATGGTGGTGATCTCGCCGATCCCAGCAAGAGTGCGAGTGATGAGATCAAAAGAGTCATCGTTTCGCTCACC
>CAIQHU010000182.1 GCA_903871735.1 uncultured beta proteobacterium
AGTAAATAACAACTTAATATAGGTGTTGCGATGTAATTATGCGATAATAAATCCATACAAACCAAGGTGATATGAGACGCACGGCCGTCAATTAAGCTTTGTTAAAAGAAATAATTAGGAAAGAAAAAAATGAACAAACAACGCAGAAGTGTTGTACAAATCACCGCATTAATTGGGTTAATGGTGACCACAGGATTGATTTCACAATCACAAGCACAGGATTGGAATAAAGCGGCTTTTGATGGAAAAAGCTTGGATGATGTGATGAAGGCCTTAGGGGCTTCTGGCTTTGAAAAAGCGAATGCAATTACTCTGAATGCACCTGACATAGCTGAAAATGGTGCGGTAGTACCGGTGGGTGTTGTTACTTCCCTCAAGGCTACGCAAATGGCGATTCTCGTTGAAAAAAATCCTAGTGCATTGGCCGCGCAGTTTTTCTTTCCGGAAGGGGCTCAACCTTTTGTTACAACGCGGGTCAAGATGGCACAAAGTTCCAATGTGTATGGTCTTGTTAAAGCAGACGGTAAATGGTACGTAGCCAGTAAAGAGGTGAAAGTAACTTTAGGCGGCTGTGGCGGTTAAACGGTTTTTAACTGTCAGAGTTTGATTCAATACAATGATTAACAGAGGAAATTACAATGGCTGACCCAATGCGTGTTCGCGCCACCGAGAGTGGTGGGGTAGTAGACGTGAAGATTTTAATGAAGCACGATATGGAGACTGGGCAGCGCAAAGACAGTTCGGGCAAGACGATTCCTTTGTGGCACATTGCGCACGTTGCGATCAAGGCAAAAGATAAGGAAGTGTTTCGTGGGCAGTTTGGAACTGCTATTTCAAAGGACCCGTTTTTAAATGTGAAGTTTAAAGGGGCTGTGAAAGGCGATGAGGTTGTGGTTAGTTGGGTTGATTCTAAGGGAGAATCCAGGACTGATAAGGCAATTGTTACATAATAGGGATAGCTTGCTGGGGTATTGATTGAAATTACTCATCTCAGCAAAGATAGCGTCGTTAAAACAGTGTAGTTAAAACAGGCCTTAAAAATGATCAAAAAAATCCTTATATGCGTCATTTTTTCCTTCAGTCAGGGTTTCGTATTTGCCCAGAACAATGCGGAAGAGATCGCCAAGTACCGGCAAATGATTGCGGACGGTAATCCATCCGAATTATATGAAGCGGCTGGTGAGGTGTTATGGAAAAAACCTGCTGGCCCTAAGAATGCCACTCTAGAACAATGTAATTTAGGTTTAGGGCCTGGTGTGGTGCAGGGCGCATTTGCACAATTACCAAGATACTTCTCAGACACTAAAAGAGTTCAAGACGTCGAGTCAAGATTAATGACGTGTATGGAGACCCTCCAGGGGATAGCCTCTCAAGATGTCATCAAAGAATCGTTTGGCAAGGGTTTACGCAAAGATATTGAGGCATTGACTGCTTTTGTAGTGACAGCTTCGAAGGGAGTGAAAGTACAAGTTTTAGCAGCGCACCCGCAGGAAAAAAAGATGTTTGATTTAGGAAAGAAAATCTTTAATTATCAAGGTGGTCCGATGGACTTTTCGTGTGCAAGTTGTCATGCCGAGGATGGTAAGCGGATTCGGATGCAGGATTTGCCTAACTTAACATTAGCGAAGGGGGCTGTTGAGGGGTGGGGTTCTTGGCCTGCTTATCGCGTATCTAGTGGGGAGTTTTGGACAATGCAGCGTAGACTGAACGACTGTTTTCGGCAGCAAAGGTTACCTGAGCCGATTTATGGCTCTGAAGGCACGATTGCTCTATCGATGTATATGGCTAAGACTGCTCATGGGGGCGTAATACAGACTCCAGGATTAAAACGCTAACTAGGATGAATATGAAATCACAATATGGGCGCTTGGCTATCGGATTAATTACCTCTTTAGTTGTTTATTCCGCCTCCGCCCAACGCGTTGACCCGGAAGTTCAAAAAATCTTAGGTCAAAGTTTTCAAGCCAAGGGAATCGCGGGACTTGATCGATTGGTCCAGGATGAAAATCAGGCTCTTTGCTCGGACGAAAAATTACGATCTACCAAAGCCGGTTTAGCTAAGCAAGCACAACTCCAAAAAGTTGCTCTAGCGGCAATTAAGCCACCATCGGATGGCGTATATGTTGGTGACTGGAAAAGTGGTGAGCGCATTGCACAAAGTGGTCGGGGGAGTACTTGGAGTGATGCAGCCAATGCCACCAATGGTGGCAGTTGTTATAACTGTCACCAGATTGATAAGAAAGAGATTTCGCATGGCAACATAGGACCATCCTTAATTGCCTATGGTAAGACGCGCGGCTACAGTGATGAAATCACGAAATACACCTGGAATAGAATTAATAACTCTAAGGCTTATAACGCCTGCAGTAATATGCCCAGGTTTGGGCATTTTCAGTTATTAACTGAACAGCAAATCAAGGATGTCTTGGCTTTATTATTGGATCCTCAGTCCCCAGTCAATCAATAGTCTTCTATTTTTTTGCATCAAATCCTGCAAGCAGTTTAAGATGAGTTATGGTCTGAGTGATGTTGCTAAGTTACTCGTAGAAACTGCCGGACTTCTGTGACGAACTGCGGTGAATTCGCTAGAGACAAGATCGTAGTTACTTGGCGGTCAATTCTTGACCTAACCAGGGTCAACTAAAATAACCGTCGCGATACTTAAACTTGAAATAAAGTATAAAATTCATTAAATTGTCAAAAATAATCACGCAGAGCCCTAGGCCATCGATTATTGTAAATTTGGCTTATGAGATCCGTTAATACAGAGGCGAATTAGAGATAAAAATGGCAACAAGTCATATCCAAGAACTAAGTAAAAACAGTTTATATGCACTACAAAACGTTTTTGAATTAAATGGTTTAGCGAGTTCGTATCCCGCCAATGCTCGTGGGTATTCAGTTGTGAACTGCTATTTACTCAAGCAAGAAGATGGGGCGTTGCTTCTTGACTCGGGCTATACCATTCACGCTGATAGTATCTTGACTCAAATAGGCGGATTACTCGATACGAAAACTCCTTTGTCAATTTATCCCTTACGATTAAATGAGTTTATGTCGGTTTGTAATGTGGAGGCAATCGCGGGCACTTTTCATGTTGATCAGTGTTACTCTAGCAATCCTGATGCGGCTCTTTGGGTTGATTTTGGTGGACGCTCAGATTCGGTGAATCCCCAACCCTACTCATTAAAAACGACCGTGGTTTCTCGTGCCCAAAAAATCTATGTTGGCTCAGGAGATCAGCGACTTTTAGAAGCCTTTCAGGCGCCGATTCGTTTAATCGCGACGCGTTGGATTTATGATCAAGTGACTAAAACCTTATTTACGTCTGATTCATTTACCCATGAATGGCGTGATCAAGAAGATGGACCATGGATGACGAATGCAACTACGAATCAAACATCGGTTCAGCATGTCAAGAGCTTTTTATTAAACACCCGCTATTGGTGGTTGCGTGGCGGCGACACTGGTTCCTTACGAAAAAAATTAGCCGATATTTTTGAGAAATATGATATTGAAAATATTGCGCCTGGATATGGTTGTGTTATTCAGGGGAGGGAGTTAGTAAAGCAACAATATCAATTATTAGACGATGCATTACGTGACTTTGATAAAAGCCAAATAACACCGTATTACATGGACCGAGATGAGGTGAGGTAAATACAATGATTGGACCTAAGGAACTTCCCAGAGAAATTGCTCCTGGCGTATTTTGGCTAGGGGATTGTTTAGAGCAACGCGCTAATGGCAAAATTTATCATACCTATAATGCAGCTTTCTTATTAGTTGGTAATGACGCATCGATGATTATTGAGACGGGTCATCCAAAAGATTTTCCAAAAATTGAGCAACAATTAGCTACCTTGAAAAAGGGCTTACCACCAGTGAAGTATTTATTTGTCACGCATCAAGAAACTCCGCATGCTGGTGGTTTAGGAAGAATCTTGCATCGCTTTCCTGAAGCAATTTTATGTGGAGACATTAGTGATTATCACTGGGCATTTCCCCAATATGTTCACCGGATGAAATCTCTACGTGAGGGTGACGAATTAGACCTTGGTGGTAGAAAGTTTGTGGTGGTTGAACCGGTGATTCGTGACTTACGCACAACTTGGTGGGGTTTTGATACAAAAGAGCGGGTACTTTTTCCAGGTGATGGGTTTGCCTATAGCCATTATCACGAAGACGGGCATTGTGGCTTATTTGCTGAAGAAGCGATTTCATTAGATATCCCAGAGGTATCCGCAGTTTTTGCGGATCGGGCGTTGTTTTGGACCAAATTTACGGATATGAATTTATATGTAAATCGTTTGCAATATCTAATGGATAAGTATGATGTACAGTTCATTGCACCAACCCATGGTTTGCCTATATTAAACCCAAAAGTAACCTTGCCAAAAATCAAAGAGGGTTTATTATTTGGTAGTTCGGTACCAGAATCTGGTACGGAGTCAGACCCTATTCACACGAAACCAAAGAAAGTGTTTGTTAAAGAAGATGATTAATCAGAACTGCAAAATGATCCGCCATGTATGCCGCGTGCTTGGATTTGTATTTGCTATATGTGGGAACTTGGCATTTGCACAAAATTATCCAACCAAGCCTGTCACGATGATTATTCCGGGTACACCAGGTGGTGGCATGGACGTCATTGCGAGGGCGCTTGCTGATCGGATGAGCAAAACATGGAATCAGTCTTTTATGCCAGAAAACAAGCCTGGTGCGAATGGCAATATAGCCGCGGAATTAGTTACTAAGTCCAGACCTGATGGTTACACAGTATTTTTTGGACAAACTGCACAATTAGCAATTAATCCTGCTTTGTATAAAAAGTTACCTTTTGACCCCCTAACTGATTTGGTCCCGGTAGTCTTATTAGCCAGTGCTCCAAATGTCATTTTAGTAGAACAGAATTCGCCGTTTAAAACCCTACAGGACGTAGTTAAGGCGGCAAGATCAAATCCTAAAGAGATCAATTTGGCGACTCCTGGTAATGGCACACCGTCCCATTTAATTAGTGAGTTATTTCAAAAAACTGCTGATATTCAATTAACGCATGTGCCATACAAGGGAGCCGCTGGCGCTCTGACTGACTTAATTGGTGGACGCGTTTCCTTGATGATGTCTTCTGTCCCGACTGCTCTGGGCCAGATTAAAAATGGCAAAATTCGAGCAATTGCAGTATCCGCTGGCAAAAGAATTCATGTTTTACCGGATGTTCCAACCATTGGTGAGTCGGGTTATTCAGGTTTTCAGATTGGTACTTGGTATGGTTTATTTGTTCCTAAAAATACCCCAACTAGCATTGTCCAAGAGATTAATTCTGCCGCGAATGAATCTTTAAAAACTGCTATCTTGAACGAAAAAATTCAAGCCGAAGGTGGATTTGTCTTGGGTGGTGACAGTCAATCCTTTGCAAATCTTGTGAAAGCTGATTTTGCACTTTGGGGTAAGATTGTCAAAGAATCTGGCGCAGTGATTGATTAATTCAGGAAATAACCGCTGCGAACGATGCGGTTATTTCCTCAGAAATCTGAGCCTGGTTTTTTAATTCAAGTAAACCCTGCAAACGATGTTCAATTCTTATAAAAACATATACGCCATTTGCTTGGGTAGTATTGTGTTTTTTATCTTACTAAAGATGGATATGCTGTTTCATTTCACAGAAAATGAAATAAAAGCTTTTGATGCTGGCTTAGTGGCTGCCTTTGCCACGGCCTTAGGTACTTTGCCAGTTTTATTTTCTAAGAAGATTTCTCAAAGGGCCTATGACATATCTCTTGGCTTTGGCTCTGGGGTGATGTTATCTGCTTGTATATTTTCTTTGATACTTCCCAGTTTAGAGGCCGCCAAGAGTCTGGTATCGATACCAATGTTGGCTACTATATTAGTTGGATTTTGTATTATCTTCGGGGCAGCTTTTTTATTGAGTATAGACATTGCTTGTCCGCATCACGTATTGATTCAACACTTCGATGAGCCTGACGCCAAAGCACAGCGAAGAATTTGGCTATTTGTTTTTGCAATTTTTTTACATAATTTACCTGAAGGTTTAGCCATTGGAGCAGCATTTTCAGGTGTTGATTTGAATAAAGCGCAGTCTTTATCGTGGGGTATTGCAATCCAAGATGTGCCTGAGGGCTTAGTTATTGCTATTGCCCTGCGAGGGATGGGCAAGAGTGCCCTTTTTTCTGCTTGCTTTGGAGCGATATCTGGCTTGGTTGAGCCGTTTGCAGCCTTAGCAGCAGTTTTATTAATTGGACAATCTTCCTTCCTTTTGCCAATGGGTATGGCTTTTACTGCGGGTGCTATGCTGTACGTGATCAGTCATGAAATTATTCCCGAATCTCACCGCGCTGGTCATGCGCTTTTAGCCTCCGCAAGTTTGATGTTTGGATTTGTACTGATGATGATTTTAGATGCCGGCCTTTGAACCAGCATTAGAAACAGATCCGACTGCTTGAAACAAATTTTGGATTAATTCTGCGGGAATATTTCGCGTAATAAATACCAAGCGCGAATCTTGGTCAGCACTTGGCCATTTATCAAGGTGAACTGGTGGATGAAAGATATGTTGCACGCCCTGGACTACGACGGGTTTTCCTTCAACATTCACAATTCCTTTAACGCGCAGCATATCTGGGCCACGCAAATTACTAAGTAGTTCGAGAGCGGCTGAGAAGGCTGTCCAGGTAAAGGGTTCGGTGAACCGAATCGATGCAGTTTTAATTTGACTACTATGGGCATTTATAAAACTTCCTAAATACTTTTCAGTCTCAGTTGAGGAACTATTTTCTCCTAAAAAATCCAAAGTTTTAGAAGTTGATTTAGCGCTAGTTAGGCCAAGATTCATTAACTCTTTTGGCTCGATGACTCCATTTGTTAAATAGGCAATGGGTGCATGGGGATTGATTTGAATAATTTGGGCGCGTAGCACGGCCATTTCTGAAGATGCAATTAAATCAGTCTTCGTAATGAAGATTCGGTCAGCGATGGCAAGTTGTTTTGTTGCTTCGGGTTGGTTCTTCAGTTGAGATGGTAGGTTGACAGCATCCGCTAGAGTGACAAGCCCATCAAAGCGGTACTGCGCTTCGAGCATCGTATCGCTCACTAGGGTTTGGATAACTGGGGCCGGATCTGCTAGGCCCGTTGTTTCGATGATGACTCGATCAAAATCAAGGATTTCGCCAACTGTCCTTCTAGCGAATAAATCCCGCAGCGTTTCTTGCATATCCGTTCTAACGGAGCAACAAATACAACCATTGGATAAGAGGGTTATATTTTCTGAGGAGCTGGCAACTAGATCGTGATCGATCCCAATCTCACCCACTTCATTAATTACCACTGCGACCCGATTCATTTCGGGGTGGCGAACTAATTTTGATATGAGGGTTGTTTTACCGCTTCCTAAGAAACCAGTGACGACTGTCACTGGTATTTTTCCAGCCAGTGGGTCTCTGAGATAGTTCACGCGTTAAATATTCATCTCCAGAATATAGACTCCACCCCCAAAGCGATCGATAGCATAGACAATTGCATTTTCGTCGACAAAGACATCATTTATTTGTACCGCCCCGGAAGCAGATAGTGCAGGCTTACCTGGAACATAGTAAGCAATTTCTTCCACTTGATATGGATTTGTCGTGTCAAAAACACGGACTCCGCCATTAAAGAAGGTACCAATAATAATTGTATCGGAATGGAAAGAGCCTTTGATCGGGAGATTTTCGTGCAGGTTATGCGCGCCAAAACGACCGCCTCGTTTGGTAAATATTTCAGGGTTGGGCATTGGGAACGTTGAGATAGACACAGGGTTAGCCTCATGTCTTGCATCCACAACCCAGACCAGTTTGGGCCAATCGATGCCATCATCTTTAACACACTCATCGCTCACAATCCACAGACCTCGGTCGAATAGAGGCAGGACCGTGTGGATAAAGCCGTTTAGTGGAGGTGAATGGTTCCAGTGTGAGATCACTTTGATATTACTTTTATCGGAAATATCAAGGACGAATGCGCCGCCATCGATATAGCCGATATATGCACGATCCGGATGACTTGGGTAGACATTGGTATTGTGTACTCGAAAACCTGTATCAAACTTTTGGGTCATTCTAGCTGGAGGTGGAGTTGAATCCCCAACGCGTGTACCGGGATACCACCAACGACCTGCTTCAAATGGCTTAGTTGGATCTGAGACATCAAGAATTCGATAAAACTGGTCATCCAGCGGATTCGTAGGCTCAAAATCTGCCGCGCCAGAGGACATGTGAATATATTTACCATCAACAAACCAGAGGGCGTGTACCCCGCGGGAATGAGGGCCCGAGCAATCAAAATGGGAGAGTAACTTGGGTTCTTCAGGATTACTAATATCAAATAAATCGACCCCAGCAGGTTTAAGGCCAACTACTTTAGTTTGGTATGCTACAGCTAAGATATCGCCATATACGTCCAGCGAATTAGAGCGCAGTTGCATATGGGGCAAATCTGTTTGTACGATGAGTCGAGGATTTTTAGGATCCGTAACATCAAGTCCCGAGAAGTTTTTAGGCGCTGATTCGTGGGCTACCCACAATATGCGTCGGCCTGTTTTAGTAATTTGTAAATTAATACCTTCACCTAGCCCGCCAAAACCATTCATTTCATGATGGGCTAAAAGAGTCATGTTTCGGGAAAGTGTCTGATCAGCTTTTGGATTTGGTGTTGGTGTTGAATTCATGTTTTAGATCTTTTCAAGTAATTTTTTAAAAGGTTAAAATTAACAAATATGACGCATATTAGTATATGCTAGTTCATATTCGCTAAAGCTTTTTTGTGGTTTTGGTGGTTTATTTTAATCATTTATTTTTTAAAAACAATGGAGAAGGATTGATGCAATTTAAAAAAAGTGAAGCAAGACAAGTTTCCCAGCAATTTTTAACAAAGAAATTGCTGCGTTTAATCTTAATGGCAACAATTGCGTTTGTTTTTTTACAAACCGCAGTGTCCTTTGCCCAAAACTTTCCTAACCGTCCAATTAAAGTGATTGTTACTTATCCGCCGGGCGGTAGTTCCGATTTAATTACACGCCTAGTTGGTCAAAAACTCGGCGAGCACTTTGGCACGCCTGTCTTAGTTGAAAATAAAGCTGGTGCAGCTGGCTCAATTGGTATGGAGTACGCCACTTCACAGCCGGCTGATGGCTATTCCATCTTAGTTGGTAACTTAGGCCCAGTCGCTGTTAATCCATTAATTTCTAAAGTGAACTATAACGTTGATAAGCAGTTAGTTCCTTTGACGATGGTGGCTGGTGGACCAAACATTTTGGTAGTGAATACAAAATCGCAATATAAGAATTTAAAAGAATTATTAGCTGTTGCAGTTGCTAAGCCCAATACAATTAATTTTGGAACTAGCGGGCCGGGCAGTTTATCGCAATTGACTTCCATACTGATGATGGGGCAAGCCAAAATTAAAATGCAAGAAGTTCCTTATAAAGGTGGTGCTTTAGCTGTCAACGATATTCTTGCAAGTCAAATTGATATGATTATTTCTGATGCGCAACCCGTATCGCAACACATTAAGGCTGGAACATTACGGCCTTTAGCAATTACTAGCGCCAAGCGTTCGCCGTTATTCCCAGATATTCCAACTTTCTTGGAAGGTGGCTTGGATGGTATGGAGGCGTCGAATTGGTGGGGAGCCTTTATAGTAACAGGCACACCAAAGCCAATCATGGATGCCTACCATAGTGCTTTACTCAAAATCTTAGCGATGCCTGATATCAAAGATAAGTTTGGTAATTTGGGAGTGGAACCGATGCCTATGTCGCTAGATGAAGCCAAGCGTTTTTATGAGGCTGAAAAAGCGAAATACGCTAAGTTAGTCAAAGATAACGATATTAAAGGCAATTAACTATTAAAAAGGGGGCGAATGATGCATCTTTCGAACCCTTTCCCTGCGCTTTGTGCTGATGCAATCAAGCTAAGTCACTTTGGAATTTACGTTCAAAATTTAGAGTCGATGGCTCTGTATTATCAGCAGGTATTGGATTTTCGTCAAACCGACCATGGCATGTTGGGTAATACTGAAATTATCTTTTTAAGTAGAGACCCGAATGAGCATCACCAGATTATTTTAGCGAGTGGCCGCCCTGAAAATTTAGGATTTAATTTAATCAATCAACTATCTTTTAAAGTACCTGATTTAGGATTTTTAAAATCATTTAATGCTCGGGCAAAGGCGCACAGTGCGACTAGCGATTTAGTGGCGATTTCGCATGGGAACGCTTTATCTATTTACTTTCGAGATCCCGAGGGGAATCGAATAGAGATCTTTATGGATACACCATGGTATTGCGATCAACCTTTGCGAGAGATTATTAATTTGGGTTTATCTGATGAAGAGTTAATGCGTGTAGTAGAGTCACAGGTGAGTCAGCGTTCCGGATTTTGTACCAGAGAAGAATGGTTGTTGAGAATGCAGCAACGCATGTCAAATGAATAAGGAAACCGGGTGATACAAATTTTACGCAGTGTTTGTCTTGTGGTGATTATTTTTTGGACTCTAGGTGCTCATGCGCAAAATAGGCCGATGGATCCTCAATGGCCAGTTAAGCCTATTAAGATGTTACTAGGTTATCCCCCAGGTGGTGGTTCGGACATTGTGGCGCGTTTAATTGCTAGGGGATTAACTGATCGTCTTGGGCAAAATGTTTTGGTGGAGAATCATCCTGGTGCGGGTGGGATTATTGCCACAGATATGGCAGCAAAAGCTAGCCCGGATGGTTATACATTATTTTTTGTACCCAGTGGACATGCCAGTATTGCTGCCCTACGCAAAAAAGGGTTGACTTTTGATCCGGTCAATGACTTTACTTGGATTAGTACGGTCACTACCTATCCTCTAGCATTGACGGTTGCGCCGGACTCTAAATTTAAAAATTTAGAGGAGTTTATTCAGTCTGCCAAAAAAGAGCCAGGTAAATATTCGTATTCTTCTGTCGGCGTTGGCACTGCGATGCATATCTTAGGAGAGTGGATTTTTTCAGAAGCAAAAGTAGATGTATTGCACGTTCCCTTCAAAGGTGGAACTCAGCCATTTCAGGAGTTGATTGCTGGGCGAGTCGACGTCATGATTGATACCATGACCCTAACAGCTACCCTTTTAAAAGATAAACGAGTCCGGGCTTTAGCAGTAACTTCACCAAAAGGCGCAAGTCCAGTTGCTGGAGTGCAGACGGTGGCGGACTTATTACCGAATGTCTCTTTTGAATCTTGGTTAGGTGTAGCAGCGCCGGCTAATATTCATCCAGAATTACTTGACCGACTTAATCGAGAGGTTAATTTAGTAGTCAATCAACCTGATGTTAAGCAGCGTTTAATTGACTTTGGTGGAAAGCCTCAAGGGAGTACCCCAAATGAGTTTAAGTCGCGTGTAGTCAAGGACATTAGTAGTTTATCGATGGTCGTAGATAGTCGAAGAATTACTTTAGACTAATAGATTGGTTTCAATCAACATCAAATCAACACATGCTTAGTTTAGTATCGAAAGCTAAGCATAAATAGATAACTAGTTAAGTAAGGATATTTTGATGAATTTACACACATTTGAGCATTTACTCGAAAAGATCATTTTTAATAGTCGGTGGATATTGGTCGTATTCTATGCAGGACTTGTCTTATGCCTTTTAATTTTAGCAATGAAATTTGTGCAAGAATTTGTGCATTTTGCTAGTATCTTTTGGATGGCTGATGAATCCAAGTTTCTTACTGGAATTTTAGCGATGGTAGATAAAACACTCTTAGCTAACTTACTCATCTTAGTTATTTTTTCTGGGTATGAGAATTTTGTTTCTGTGATTGGTGTTGCTAAAGTCAGTGAAGACAGGCCTAAGTGGATGGGGGAGGTTGACTTTGCAGGTTTAAAGATTAAATTAATTGGATCAATTATTGCTTTATCTGGAATTAATTTATTGGCCGCTTTTTTAGAAATTGATTCTGCTAATAAAGAGAATTTGGCTTGGATGATTGGCGTACATTTTACCTTTGTTGTGACTGGTCTTTTATATGCCTATTCTGAAAAGTTCAATCATCCTAAAAAGCACTAATGGGAAAGAGTAAGCGACAAGAATAAGACGTAAGAATACGCAAGAACTAGCTAGGATTGAATCGATCACTGACATTAATATGGCCGTAAGGGCAGTGTCGACAAGCATTTCCACAGCAGCTTCCGCGTTGGAGATGGGCAAGACTAGTGAGCACGATATAGCCAGACTCTGGGTCTATGTAAGTCTCTTTGAACTGCTCACAGGCTAACCGGTGTAATTCATCGATACTAGGCATGATCGAGAACTGAGCAATTTTTTAGGCGATGAGAGATATTGCTAATCAAGGTTCTTAGTGTGGATGGTTTTGATGAGAGGCAATGACCTGGATAACCCCTTTCATACCAGCCTCATAATGACCTGGCTCAAAACATGCCATAGCATATTGACCAGCCTCTTTGAACGTCCATTTGAAAGAGGCCTGTTTACCAGGTTTAGCAGAAATCTCATTGGTGTGCTGATGGCCTTTTTTACTAGGACTCAACATTTCTTTGGCATGTGCCAGAATTTCTTTTTCTTTACCAATGACTAGTTCATGATCTATTTGACCTTGATTATCTAGGGTGATCAGGACAGTTTCGCCAGCATTGACATTCCAGTTAGAGGGGGTAAAACGCATTTGATTGTCGACCACAATACGAATTTCTCGAATGGTGGTTTCATTTTTAGCAACAGTTGAATCCTTAGCTTCATTTTGGTGGCCATGATCTTGTGCATGACTATGCCCATGAGCACTCGTGACATATTCGTCAAAGTAAAAAAGTGTCACAACAGAAAGAGCCGTAACGACAGTCAAGCTTGCTGCACCGTAGGTTAAAACACTTTTTAATTTGACTACACCTTTACCTTCGATCAAATACATCGCAAGAAGTGACATAGCAAAACCAATGGGAACTACCCAAGAGCTTCTGGCCGGTGAATCGGGGAAATGTTGTAAGCCGCCGGTAAAAAAACCTAGGCCAATAGAAGCAATAATGCCAACTGCAAGAAGGTTGGTCCAAGTATGGTTTTTTTCTGGATTAGCAATTTTTTCTAAGATACCACTTAAAAGATACATAGCAATACCAATAGTGGCGGTCCAAAAAGAGCGTTCCCCACTAAAAAACCCATGGGTAATTGCACCAGCGATAAAGCTGATACCCGTATATTTACAGAGGGAAGCGATATGATTGAGTTGAAAATTATTCATTTTCACACTTTAATACATAATCTGATTATTTGCATCAGGGCGTACATGTCTATTGGCTAAATTGACCATCTAGTCATTAGTAGGGTATTGTTTAAGCAGAAAATTAACAGTTACGGGGCTAAAACAGGCTATGATAATTTCTCGGTTTAATTTTTTTCACAAAAAATTTTATGAATTTTTGATAAGTATTTAATTTGAGGGAAGAATTATGAATCAGCAATCAGATCGAATTAAAAGTGAGAGTGTTTCTTCTTTAGTTCGTAATTACGAATACATTGCTCTTGTTTTTCAAGGCGGAGGGGCCTTGGGATCCTATCAAGCTGGAGTATTTGAGGCTTTGAGTGAGGCTGGAATTGAGCCGAATTGGATGTCTGGCGTATCCATTGGAGCGATTAATGTCTCTATCATCGCTGGCAATAAGCCAGAAAACCGGGTTAGTAAATTAAAAGAGTTTTGGGAGACGATCACCGACCATGGCTACGCTAGCCAATTAGCGGGTAATGATAATCTCAGGACGTTCCACAACCTGACCAGTGCCATGATGTCGATGATCTATGGCGTGCCTGGTTTTTATAAGCCCCGGATGCTTAGCCCATGGCAGCAGTCTCCTGGGCAGGCTGGCGCGACTAGTCACTACGATACGAGCGATTTAAAGGAACACTTAAATAGTTTAATTGATTGGGATATTCTGAATCAACAAAGTCATCGCTTAAGCGTTGGTGCGGTAAATGTCAGAACAGGTAACTATAAGTATTTTGATACAGCGCTTGAGCGTATTGGCCCAGAGCATATTATGGCAAGTGGCGCTCTGCCACCTGCCTTTCCGGCCGTCAAGATTGGTTCTGAGTTTTATTGGGATGGGGGTATTGTATCAAATACACCCCTACAATATTTATTGGAACTGAATAAATTACATCAAACTTTAGTTTTTCAAGTTGACTTATTCAATGCCCGGGGAGATATGCCCAAGACGGTGCCGGAGGTCAGGGCAAGGCTCAAAGACATCATGTATTCAAGTCGAACGCGTAATGCGACGAATCGCTATAAAAAAATTCATGACTTGCAGACCCATTTGCGCGATGCTTTGAGTCGAGTTGATCCGAGTAAATGGACTCTTGAAGATAAAAGGATACTTGAAGAACTGCAAGATACTGCGCAGATTAATGTTTTGCAGTTAATTTATCACCATGCCAGTTATGAAGGTGATCAAAAGGACTACGAATTCTCTAAATGGACTATGCGGGAGCATTGGGCTGCTGGATTAGAAGATGCCCGTCGGACTTTATCCCATCCCGAGTGGCTCAAGATGGACCAATCTACTGGCATGACACTACATGACGTGCACCGGGATGAGTAGGGACATTTAACTGAGGATTGATAGTGTATTGGTCCTAAGAAATTGATCTTCATAACTTTTAGTTTGAGGTATGATGACCATCTTGGCTGGGATTACTAGATAAATCGCCTTTGGCAAATCAAAGGTGACAGCTGATCCAGAAAACCTGCCAAAAAATTGATCGGCCATGCAGTATGAAGTAACTTTCAAGAAGCGATATACTATGGCAG
>CAIQHU010000183.1 GCA_903871735.1 uncultured beta proteobacterium
ACCAGGAATCACTTGAATTTGATCCCCCGCCCGTAAACTTCCACCCTCTAAAACCTTTAAATACCAACCTGATTTGGCAGATTGCAACATCGCTTTAGCTGCTCCAGAATATTGCATTTTTAAATTCAATTTAAAACAAGGCTCTCTAAATTGCGTTACTTGGCAAAGCACCTCGCCAATTCTCCATTGATCGGCAACGAAAACTGTTTCTTCTGTTAGTCCCTGTGTAGTCAAGTTTTCTCCAACCAAACCAAATTGCAATGGGTAAAGAGTGCCATGTTGAACTTCTCTTTGAAGTATCTCCGCCCAAAATGAATAATTTTCTTCAGGGTAAGCATAAATGGCTTTATCAACTCCACCATGAACTCGCAGATCAGCTTGCTCATCCTCTTTAAAGCCATACTGATCTATTTCTTGAGCAGCAGGATTGGCCAAGGTACTTACAGCCGATTTATGAATCGCTGAGGAGACTAAAGCGCCCTGATTACCTTTTTGGATTAATGTTCTAACCTTTGCTACTGAAATAGCCATAATTTTTGATTGCATGAAATACCTTTGGTATCACTTTTAAAATGCCTAAAAATACGGAATCTTGTATCGTAATTTGCTAACTTTACAATTACCACTATCATAGTCAAGTTCTTAAAATGCTATTGCTTTTGCTGTTTCACGATTAAAGCCAACTCTCAATTTACCAATTTATGATTTTTCTTAAACAAGTTATTCTTCGTCGTGGCTCTAAAATCTTACTTGATGGAGCATCTATCACGATTAACCCTGGGGAAAAAGTTGGGCTTGTTGGCCGAAATGGTGCTGGTAAATCTAGCCTCTTTGCACTATTAAACCGAAGTCTTCATGAAGATGGTGGGGAGTTTTCTATCCCAACACAATGGCGGATGTCTGAGGTTGCTCAAAACATGCCGGAGACAGAAGAATCAGCCACTAACTATGTCATTGCAGGAGATACCGCCTTATTGGCAGCACAAGAAGAAGTCGATGCAGCCCAAATGACTGATGATGGCGATCGAATAGCAAACGCTTACATGCATTTATCTGACTGCGGTGCTTATGACGCCACATCTAGAGCACAAGCACTAATCCTTGGCCTAGGCTTTAAAATTAGCGAACTAGAGCAACCCGTCAATAGCTTCTCAGGCGGTTGGCGTATGCGTTTACAACTGGCGAGAGCACTCATGTGCCCCTCAGAATTACTTTTATTAGATGAGCCAACGAATCACTTAGACTTAGATGCCCTGGTTTGGCTTGAAGCTTGGCTGAAAAAATACGAAGGCACGCTCATCGTGATTAGCCATGACCGAGAATTTTTAGATGCCATTACGAATGTAACCATGCATATTGAGAACTCTAAATTAACTCGCTATAGCGGCAACTACACATCCTTTGAAGACTTGCGATCAGAACAAATGGCCTTACAACAAAGCGCCTTTAGCAAGCAACAAGATAAGATTGCCCATCTCCAAAAATTTATCGCTCGATTTAAAGCGAAAGCCAGCAAAGCTAAACAAGCACAAAGTCGTGTAAAAGCCCTTGACCGCATGGAAAAAGTTGCTCCGCTGTTAGCCGAGGCAGACTTTACTTTTGACTTTAAAGAACCGGCCAATCTTCCAAACCCCATGCTCTCCATGCAAAATGTCTGCTTTGGATACCCCGCTCTTTCAGAATCGGTCGACCAAGCACCTATTTATATTGTGAAAAATGTAAATAGGTCCGTGTTGGCTGGGCAACGTCTTGGAATTTTAGGGGCAAATGGGCAGGGTAAGTCCACCTTTGTAAAGACTATTGCGCGCGTTTTAAAACCTCTTGAAGGTGAATTAACTGAAGGTCGTGGGCTTAGCATCGGCTACTTTGCTCAGCAAGAACTCGATGTCTTAAATCCATCAGACAACCCTTTAGAGCATATGATTGGACTTGTCAAAAAACTTACCAGCGAAAATCGGTTAAGTGGTCAAGCGACTAGAGAGCAGGATCTGAGAGGCTTTTTGGGTATGTTTAACTTTGGTGGCGACATGATTTTCCAGCGTGTGGGCAGTATGAGTGGCGGTGAAAAAGCCCGCCTAGTCTTGTGTATGATTGTCTGGCAAAGACCTAATCTACTATTACTGGATGAGCCAACTAACCACCTTGATTTAGCAACCCGTGAAGCTTTAGCCATGGCTTTAAATGAATTCGAAGGAACAGTGATGCTAGTTAGTCACGACCGAGCGCTTCTCAGATCCGTTTGCGATGAATTTTGGATGGTCTCTAAAGGCGGCATCAAACCATTTGATGGAGATCTTGAGGACTACCAGCGCTATTTGTTGGAGGAAGCAAAATTGGCGAGAGAAAATGCGAAGCAACTCTCCTTAACCGGAATAATTCAAAATGAGATTTCAAACAAATCCTTAGCAAAATCTGCGCAAGCAACTCCTAGTGATCATAAGAAACTTGTTCGTCAATTAGAACAGTTAGAAGAAAAAATGGCCAAGCTCAAACAAAAAGAGCATCAATTACAAGAACTGCTTGCATCGCACACGCATGTAGATGAAATTACCCAAACTAGTACCCTCATAGGCAATGCCACTAGCGAGCTAGCAAAGATTGAGGAGCAATGGTTAACGCTGAGTGAGCAATTAGAACAACAAGCCTGATAAACCCTAATCTATCTCTAAAATGATGTGCCCGATCTTGTTGCCTGACTCGATCAATTCATGAGCCTGGACAACATCCTTTAAAGGAAACTTTGCTGCTATCGCGAATTGACATTTTCGAGTGTTTAACCAAGCATCAATATCACTTAAGATTTGAGCTCTTTCAGATGGGGTAATGGTGTAGATCAAAGTAAATCGTAAGATAATATTTTTCGCCATCATCATTGGTACCGGTAGAGGCAATGCTGGTTGATCAACAACGGCATACATCACATTCACGCCACCAGGCTTTAGAATTTGAGCGTTAGTCGTTAAATTGGCGCCAAAATCTACTTCAAGCACACGGTCCACCCCAACTTGCTCAGTCCAACTTAAAACGCGTTCCACGACATTTTCTGTGCGGTAATTAATGATGCAATCAGCGCCTGCGGCTTTAGCATGCTGCGCTTTTAAATCGGAACTAACCGTCGTGATGACTCTGGCACCACCCCATTTGGCTAGCTGAATTGCATAATGCGCCACCACCCCAGCACCGCCACTAATCATCACCGTTTTTCCGTCAATAGGTCCATCAGAAAACAAACAACGATGTGCAGTCATGACAGGAATACCCAAACAAGCACCCTGAGCATAAGATAAGTGATCTGGTAAAGAAGATGCCATCCAAGACTCAATCACCGTAAACTCAGAGGATGTTCCCTGAGGCCGCATAAAGGCGGCATTAAACACCCAAACTCTCTGGCCTAATTTAAAACGGTCTACTCCAGGCCCAATTGCATCAACAATCCCTGCGCCATCACTGCTAGGTATTTGCCAATTACCAGTTAATGGCCGAGACGTTCCAGAGCGCATCTTGATATCCGATGGATTGACACCGGCACAAAATAACTTGACCCGAATTTGTCCCTCTTGAGGCTCTGGTTTTTCTACTTCTCGAACCTCAATAACCTCTTTGGCTTTACCAAATTGATGATAGATAGCTGCTTGCATGATTTCCTTTGATTGACTCGTTGTTGGACACGATGAAATTTTAAACAATTTTTATCGATATTCGCCCTTATTTATCACATTACGTACTTGATTGAAACAAGAATCATCTGTAGTTAATAAAAAACCCGCAAGTTGCGGGTTTTTTATTAATCAAACAATCACATATTATGTTGCAGTCGTATTTACCGTATCACCGCGAAGTATTGGGTAACGCACATGATCGACTAACTCTTGAATATCTTTTCTAGGTGCTGGAGTAACCAGACTTACTAAGATAATCACTGCAAAACCAAGTGGTACACCAAATATTCCAGCAGAAATCGGCAAAATTCCATACCAAAGCTCAATCGGAGAAGTTACTCCAAACACCCCACGCAACCAAACTTGGGTAGTCGCCATGTAGTAAAAAGTAACGCCTAAACCAGCAATCATACCCAGACAAGCCCCAGCCTTATTAGCCCGTTTCCAGAAAATACCTAGAACTAGGGCGGGGAAGAATGCCGCTGCCGCAAAGGAAAATGCAGCCGATACCAAGAACAAAATATCTGCTGGTTTTTGAGCAGCTACATAAGCAGCTGCTAATGCCACTACCAACAATAATATTTTGGAAATCAATACCCGCTTAGCTGCTGGTGCATTTGGGTTGATCATCTTGTAGTATAAATCGTGCGATAGCGCGTTTGCAATTGTCAACAGGAGTCCATCAGCCGTTGACAAAGCAGCCGCTAAACCGCCAGCCGCAACCATTCCTGAAATAACATAGGGTAAGCCGCCGATCTCTGGTGTTGCTAACACAATAATATCGCCGCCAATCGTCATTTCTGCTAACTGGAAAATACCGTCCTTATTAATATCAGAGACCGAGAGTAATGCCGGATCTACCTTCGCCCATTGACCAATCCAAGCTGGCAACTGATCGAAAGGGGTACCTACAAGAGTACTAAATATTTCGTATTTGACGAGAACCGCTAAGGCCGGTGCCGTGAAATATAACAAAAATATGAAGAACAAAGACCAGGTCACCGATTCACGCGCTTGCTTAACAGAGGGCGTTGTGTAATACCGCATTAAAATATGAGGTAATGCCGCGGTACCCACCATCAAACAGAAAATTAAGGCTAAGAAATTTAAGCGTGATGTCTCAAAGGCTTTCTTGGCCTTTTCGTCTCCCGCAGGATCACCAGCAAACTGTGCCGCATGCCTTGGCATACCAGCTAAAGGTCTATCTCTAGCCTCTGCCGCAGCCTTGGCTTTAGTCCAGGCTGCTTTAGCCGCATCTGCATTTGCCGGAACCGCTGCTAAGGCTTTTTCTGCTGCAGCAATTTCTGGTGCAGGGGCATTATTCGCCTTCAAATCAGCAACTGATTTTTCTGCTACAGCTTTATCATTTGCTAATGCAGCTGGAACATCTTTGAGTTTTTCACCCAAAACAACAGCGCGTTCTTTGAAAATTCCTCTAACTTCTAATTCCTTTGGATCCTTAATTAGCTCAACCTCTTTAGCTGATACTTTTTCTAATTGGTATCCATAAACTAACTGGGGAATTGGAAAATTAGTTTGCTTGACCGACAACCATATAACTGGTATCAAATAAGCAATAATCAGAATGATGTACTGGGCGACTTGAGTCCAAGTCACTGCCCGCATACCACCTAAAAAAGAACAAACCAAAATACCACCAAGCCCTAAGAAAATACCAATTTCAAAAGGCACACCGGCCAATCGGGTAGTAATCAAACCAACGCCATAAATTTGAGCAACCACATACGTAAAGGAACAAAGAATGGCAGCAATAATCCCGAGTAAACGAGGCAAATTACCGTCGTACCTCGCCCCCAAGAAGTCCGGTATTGTGAATTGACCAAACTTTCTGAGATATGGAGCTAAGAATAATGCGACTAGACAATAACCTCCCGTCCAACCCATGATAAATGCCAAGCCACTATAACCAGTTAGGTATAAGGTACCCGCCATACCAATAAAGGAGGCCGCTGACATCCAGTCTGCACCAGTCGCCATACCGTTATACACCGCGGGCACTCGACGTCCCGCCACATAATATTCTGCGGCATCATTGGTTCGACTCATGACTCCAATACCCGCATACAAAAGGACCGTGGCGCCTAAAAAGCAATAGCCAATCATGGCTCTGCCCATACCCATTTGCTCGAGTATAGCTAAAACAATCACGAAAAGTATGAAGCCCCCCGTGTACCAAGTATAAACTTTGTTTAATTGGCTTTTAAAGGCGGCATTCGAGCCCCCAGAAAATAGTCCGCCAGTTCCT
Source organism: uncultured beta proteobacterium (assembly GCA_903871735.1). Lineage (GTDB taxonomy): Bacteria > Pseudomonadota > Gammaproteobacteria > Burkholderiales > Burkholderiaceae > Polynucleobacter. The sequence continues at coordinate 5,926 of CAIQHU010000183.1, forward strand.
TCAGGTGTCATTCCAGCCATGATTAGTCCTCCTCCACTTCGGCACAATCGTACTCTTTATCAAGATTATTCATGTAATGAGCATAATAAGCGATTAGTAAAACATAAATGACTAAAGAGCCTTGTGCACCCATCCAGAAACTAAATGGCCATCCAAAAAAGGTAAAAGACAAATCTCGAGCCATATAACTAACAACATAGGTAACAACAAACCAAATAACTAAAAGTAATCCAGTTACCCGAATGTTTTTCTGCCAATACTGCTTGTGCGAATCTGTTAATTGCATAACAGTTACTCCTTAAGTTAAAAAACTATTTAATAATCCAAATACTAATTTGTTACTAATCCTGTTTCACGCTCTAATTGTTTTGCAAATTTCGGCTCAAAATCCTTTAAATGCCGTATGATTTTTAATGCCTCATCGGGCTTTTCTCGCTCAACATAAACTCTAGCTAATTGATACCATGCATAAGGACTCATTGGCTGTAGTTTAGTATTTTGCTTAAGGGCCTTAATCGCCTCATCAAATCTTTTTTGCTGGATTAAGGCCAAACCAAGGCCATACCATGCTTGATCAAAACGCTCATCCATTTTAAGAGCCGCCAAAAAACTTACCTCTGCTTCTTGAACCATGCCCTGCTCTTCTTGTAAAAACCCTAAGTTGTACCAAATCTGTGCAGGCACATCCGAATTTTTAACAATCGACTGGTAATCTGCAATGGCTCCCTTTTTATCACCGGACTCCATCTTTAAAAAAGCTAAGCTCGATAAGGCATACATATCACCCGGAAAATCAATCAGCATTTGATGAAATTGTGCTGTAGCCATTTGACGCAAACCAAGGGCAATTAAAGTAGTTGCCTTGAATTTATAAAAACCCCAAGAAATTTTTTGACTTATTTGCATGTCTGTATACCCACAGAAATACAATGCTCAATTTTTGCAAGCGTAACAGCAATGTATAAAGAAGAAACCACGCAAAAAGCCACAAAAGGAATTTGGTGGTCAATAATCTGTTTTGGTGCAATGAATCTAGCCAGCTTGACCCATGGTTTATTAAGAACCTGAAATAGCTGATAGAACATATTCCCCTGCCTACCCTGACCAGTTAGAACATACAACAGGCCTTGCCCAAAAAGCGCCATACCGCCTATATATAGAGTCAACTGCAAAATATTTAAAAACTCAATCAAGATACTCAGCACCTTTAAGAAAATCAACTTTGTCTAGAAAGAATGGATCTTCCTATTAGGTGCTAAGTATCAATTGAATTGATGATGTCGAGAATTAGTAATTTCCCTTAGACTATTATAAATAATTTAATCATTTGATTAAATTATGGTGTTTTTTTAAGTGTCCAAGGTATATTTGCTGCGTATCACTGAAGAATAACTCATTACTATTTCCACTACCCCAAGAACAATTAACCTGCGTAATATATTCAACTGGCAATCCTAGACTTATTTTACTCCTGCATATTTGATGGGTGCTTCGTACCATGTAATCCACTGGCAGCGTCTTTGCAGGTAAAAAAAACACAATCCGAGTCAGGTAAGGCACCAGCTTTGTGTAATTTTTCCGCAGGAATATAAATAACAGCCCCTGGCCCTAAGATTTGTACTTGATCCTCGATGTGAAACTCTAATCGCCCCTCTAAGATATAAATCCATTGTTCATTTGGGTGGCTATGCAAATCTGCACTCTTTCCGGCAGGTGCTCTCATCACGGCAACAATCATTCGGTCACCCTCCACACATCCCCCAAAGACCGGAGAATAATCAGGCCCACCCATAATTTGATTTACTTGCTTCAAATCAAAGAAAAACTCTCCCTTACCAGCCCGCTTGGCGCCTGGAGTTCTTGCTTGTGGCTCTATATTTGGCTCTATATTTGTTTGACTATTCATCACTGCTCTCCTTTTTATTACTACATGAAATTAGTTATCTTGGGTAATCTGAATCGCCGAATAATTCTCGAAGTTGTTGACTGGATCCCTTACTTTTAGTGCGATCTAAGGGATTGCACTTACTGTACTCCTCGGAAATATTATCCTCCCAGAACGATCTGGGGCTTGGATCTGTTGATAACTTCTGAAAGATCCATTCTGGAACATTTTTGTAAGCCAACACAGTTTTATTTTCAAAAACTACATCAAGTTGCTGAGTGACAGGATCATAGTCAGCTTGACGAATACTGCCACTCAAGAATTTTTTTTGTTTCATCTATGCATCGCCTTCTTTAAATCACTCGTAAAAAATTTATTCGTTCAATGAATGATTACTCACGTTTTATAGGATGGATCCACTCGGTCAAGCATCCGCAAAAGTGCGCGCCACTCTCCTTTTTTTTCTTGATAACCAGGTCTCGCAAAACTATTGGCTACTTTTTGGGCGACTTCTTCAGTGGGAATAATCAATTTACCCCCTCCCGATAAAGCTGCAATTTGGATCTGACAGGCACGCTCTAAATAGTACATATAATCAAATGCTTCTCTTACGCTGGTTCCACAGGTCAATAATCCATGATTGTGTAATATTAAAGTCATCTTATTGCCAATATCTACCACTAAACGGGCGCGCTCCTCTAAATCTAAAGCAACTCCCTCGTAATCGTGATATCCAACATGACCCGTAAGTCTCATCGCATGTTGCGAAATCGGCAAAAGACCATGCTTCTGAGCTGAAACCGCAACTCCTGATGGAGTATGGGTATGCATCACGCATGCTACGTCATGTCTTGCCCCATGTATAGCACTATGTATAACAAAACCCGCTTCATTAAAACCGAGGCCCGTTGGGTCATCAATGACTTGACCATCTAATGTGATTTTGACTAAGTTTGACGCTTTCACTTCATCCCACATTAAGCCAAAAGCGTTTAATAGAAAATGATTATCCTCACCGGGAACCCTTGCCGAAATATGGGTATAAATTAAATCAGTCATGCGAAAGTGCGCGGCAAAACGGTAACATGCAGCAAGCTGTACTCTCACTTCCCACTCCTCTTGGCTAACTCTTTTTTGAACGGTTTGATCTTGAAATATCATTTCAATCCTAGAAGTTTTTACTGAAGATATTTCTATCATACCTCTTATGGAAATATGCCCGTAAGCTAACTCTCAAAAACTGTGTGACAAGCGTGCGCTAGAAACGCATGACAAAAATCGATTAAACCCAAGGCTGTTAGTGGTGAGAAAAGTGGCCCCCCACAATAGACAGTCATATTCATATAGTCTATAATCCGAAGTTCGGCGAATTAGCTCAGCTGGTTAGAGCGACGGAATCATAATCCGCAGGTCCGGGGTTCAAATCCCTGATTCGCCACCAAAATCAATGACTTACAGGATTGTAAGTTTACAAAGTGCCTAAGTATAGAGTTACGATTTTTTCTGCAGATTTAAATAAAAACCCACAAGACAAAAATTGTGGGTTTTCTCATTTGTAAACTTCTTTAAACCTCAATTCTCAGCCATCTGTACTTTGCATCTAAAGATGTCCGAAAACGAATCGTGAAGTGATGTCGTCTGAATGCGTTTCGGTTTTAGCAAAGTATCGATGAAGTGATATATTGTTCTTAGTAAGAAAAATATTTATTTTGCAAAGACACATCGTAATCTGACCTAATAGAAAAATTTATCTCATGACTGATACTGTAAATATCCGACTTAAACTTGAATCGATCAAAATGGATCAAGGATACTTCCAAGATGGTTCTTGGATTAACAAATCTGAAATGAACTATGTTGGAGAAATTACCCAGATTAATGAGGGGCTAGCTGAGCATGGTATTGATCTGCCTAGCGAACTTGGCAACCTGTTCTACTTTTCTATCGACTTTGAAGAAGATCCGATTTACACAATTCCCAAGGATTGTGAAGTTCAAAGCATCGGTTGGTTAGAGTTGAATCATCGCCCACATACCTCTACTAATCATATGCGTGTGAAGTTAAGCAAAAAAGAATTTTCCGATTTCTTAATGCTAAAAAATCATCCCATTCATATCGAACCGAATTTTAATAAAAGAAAAGATAAAAAAATTATTACTGAGAAAAATGAGAAAAAGGTTTTATTCCATATTTCTAGAATTACCTTAACTCCTTCAATCAATAACAACTAAAGCGTCTATTCTGGTTGCACTCCAACGGACTTTAATAATTTACCCATAGCCGCAGACTGAACGCGAACTTGCTCAAATACCTTTGCTGGGGAACTGTGTTGTGTAGTCATTCCAAGCCTTGTATATACTTCCAACACATCGGGTAAGGTCATCGCTTTACCTAACTCACTGTTAATCCTTGTAACCACTAAAGGTGGTGTACCTTTAGGCGCTATCATTGCCCACCAGGTCGCATTTTCAAAACCAGGTAAGCCAAGCTCTGTCATCGTGGGTATATCTGGCAGGATTTCTAAACGCTTTGGTGCTGCCACTGCCAATGGTCTTAACTTGCCACCTTTAATTTGCGGGATTGCTGGCACCATATCTGAAAACATCATCTGAATTTGGCCAGCAAGTAAATCATTGACGGCTTGCACATTTCCTTTGTAAGGGATATGGGTAATTTCAACGCTGACTGCGTTCTTATACATCTCTCCAAATATACGTGAAGCAGCGCCCTGACCACTCGATCCAAAATTAATCTGACCAGGCTTCGCTTTAGCATAGGCAGTCAACTCAGCAAGACTGTAAATAGGCAGCCCAGGATGCACAACAACGACTAGGCCAGCAGATGCAACCATTGAAATTGGCACAAAATCATTAAAAACATCATAGCCCAATCTTTTATACATATGCGGATTGATGACGAGAACACTACTACTCGTTAGTAAGAGTGCATAACCATCTCCAGGTAAGTTTGAGGCATATTCATGGCCTAAGTTACCCGTTGCTCCAGGACGATTCTCAACCGTTACTATTTGCCCTAACCCATCACTGAGTTTTTGCGCTAAAAGACGCGCTAAAACATCGCTTGCACCACCAGCAGGAAATGAAGCTACAAGCTTAATTGGCCTATTCGGCCATGGCGTTTGTGCTATTGATTGGCCAACAAACAATACAAGTAACAAACAAGTTAAGGTCCACAATCTATGGATTTTATTCAATAATTTCACCAATGCTCCATGTTCTAAGTCTATTCGATTAAACTTAAGTTATTCTCTTTAATTGTAGATTTTATCCCTAAAGTTTAATAGATCATATTATTCTGTCTTATTACTTATCAAACCTTTACGGCTTCACCTCATCATTGGAAACATTTTGAAATACTTTCTTACAATTTTCTTTTTTCTATGCTACTCACCATGTATTTATGCCCAAGACTGGCAAAATAAGCCAATTAAGTTAATAGTTCCTTTTCCAGCCGGTGGAGGCACCGATGCTGTTGCCCGAGCTCTAGCCAATAAATTAAGCTCCCAGATCAATCAGTCGATTATTGTCGAGAATAAGTCAGGGGCAAATGGCGTAATTGGCGCAGATTTTGTAGCTAGGTCTGCGCCAGATGGATCCACGATATTACTAACAATTGCCTCCCACGCAATTGCACCAGCAGTCACTAAAAAGATTCCCTACAATACAGATACTGACTTTATAGCAGTATCCCTTGTCGCTAAATATCCCTACCTCTTTACCGTTCCCGCTAATTCTCCAGCCAATTCCTTTAAAGAATTTATCGAGTTAGCGAAAAAAAATCCGGGTAAGATCAGTTATGCTTCCTCAGGCACTGGTAGTGCGCCGCACCTCGGTATGGAGTTATTAACCGATACTGCAGGCTTGCAAATGATTCACGTTCCATATAAAGGCGCCGCACCTGCAAATAATGATCTGGTCAGTGGGCAAGTTCAGTCCATGTTAAATAACCTCCTAGCCGGGGCGGGGCTAGTACGTGCCAAGAAATTGAAAATCTTAGCGATTACCAGTGGTGCACGCTCGCCTGCCCTGCCAGATGTTCCTACTATTAAGGAACTGGGCTTCCCCAATTACGAAGTCGATGGTTGGTATGGCGTATTCTTACCAGCTAAAACGCCTAATCAGATCGTTCAACAGTTGTCTATCGAAATCGCTAAAGCTCTTAAAGATCCAGAGATTTTAAGTCGGCTCAGTAATGATGGCGCTATCCCTATTGGCAGCACCCCTAAAGAATTCCATGATTTTTTTGTTCTTGAAAAAAACCAATGGGCGCTACTTACAAAAAAGATAAAACTTGAGGTGGATTGACTCTTTATGCCAACTCTTGCAGTTAGTTCTTCACATCATATTTTCTACCAAGAAGATGATTTCACAGATCCTTGGGAGAATAAACCCACCATCATCTTACAACACGGCAATGGCCGTAATAGCGGATTCTGGTATCGCTGGATTCCATTTTTGTCAGGTCACTTTCGCGTAATTCGTCCCGATATGAGGGGAGTTGGGCAATCAAGTAAGTTCCCTGTTTCTCAAATTACTATTGAGGCATGCCTTGAAGATCTTGTAAAAATTATCACTACAACTTGTTCTGGCCCGG
>CAIQHU010000184.1 GCA_903871735.1 uncultured beta proteobacterium
AAAGCGTCAAATTGCGTTATGAGAAGTGTCTACTAAAATAGGGGAATGCCAAGGATCAACTCAGTGAGAATTTATATTTCGTGGGCTTGCATGATTATTTGTACAATTTTAATCAAACCTGTCAGCGCACAAACTAATCAAAATTTTTTGCAAATCATTCAAAGCCCAATTCGTCTTGAACAAGATTTCAAGTTGGATTCCAAGCGTAAACCATTAGAAATGCTTCAGTTTATTGCTGTAAAACCAGGCGCACAAGTACTAGATATATTATCAGGTGGCGGTTATACGACCCAACTCTTGGCACTCACCGTTGGCCCTTCAGGGAAGGTTCTAGCCTTTAACACTAGGGCAAATCAAAATCTCCAAGACCGCTTAATTGCCAATCCACAGAGTAATATCTTGCCAGTACTGGGAAATATCAATGATTTAATTCCAGATAGTAATGGCCCTGTTGACATGATTACGATCATTAATTCCTATCATGACATGGTCAATGCGAATCCGAATATTCAGACAACGAATCAACGAATTTATCAATTATTAAAATTGGATGGAATCCTCATCGTTCGTGATCATGAAGCCTTAGAAGGTGTAGGAAAAACAGCTACCAAAACTCTTCATCGCATTGAACCAGCAGCAGTTATTGCAGATTTTGAAGCAGTTGGATTTAAAAAAGTTAGTGAAGGAGATTTTCTAAAAAATTCCCAAGATGCCAAAGAAGAGCACTGGAATAAATTATCAACACCCGCAGGATTTATTCTTAAATTTATCAAAATGTAAGCGCAATTCAATCTGGCTAAGTAAAAGCTTTAATACTAATACTTTCAATAGCCATTAACTATGGCGCTTTAAGACTTGGTTTAATCTGAAAATCAATCCCTGTTAACCGAACTAATTCGGCATAGGAAATCGGCTCTGTTATCTGCGCCTGATCTGTATTTTCTACCCAATACGCCCAGGCATTCTGTTTCTGGATATCAAATACTAATTTAAATAAATGGGTAGGAACGACAACTTGATTTTTTCCAATCCGGCCCGCTATCCCAACCGATCCAGTATAGACATAGACATCTCCACCTGCTCGCATCACATATTTACGGATTGGGCTCTCAACTGATCTTGCCCAAACTCCTCGGTTATTTTCCCTTGCCTGAGGCATCATATTTGCTAAAGAAAAAGATTGGGCCATCGATCTCTCGGTAGTCATATCACCTGCTGGAGCATTATGTCCGCGATCATAACCACTATTTTTATAGTCACTTAATAATGATCTGTCCGCAAATGGCAGTCGCGCTTCTTCATAAAACTGATTCGTACGTTGTTGATGTTGGGCTGTCAAACGAGCTCGGTTTAGTCGTTCAACTGCATAAATGGGTTTTTTAGTTGTGGGTGAATAAAATATAGCAAATCCATCAAAACATAAATCCCGCCCTTTTTCCTGAGTAATCGGAATACGTTCTTCTGGAAAATAATCCCGACATTGATCAAATAAAGCCCATGCAGGGTTAACGATCAAAAAGATACTAAAAATAACTATCCGAATTATCCAAGAGTTTTGCATGAAACGATCCATAAAGTTGATTTGCAATTAACAAAAGTTACACAAATGATTTTATTATGAGATCCAAATCAAATAAAAATTGAGCTCTGAGGCAAGACTTCAACTGAAAAATACTTCGAAATTAGATCCTCGTAAATAAAAATATATGTACGTACCAGCCACATACCTGTTATTCTGAAGCACGATCACAATCTCGTGCCCTATTTTGGGAAATTAAGTGAGCATCTCTCTCTTAGAATATCGCCACAATTTTTAGGGGCAATGCCATGGCTGCAGGACAGAATCAACGTAATCGTAAAAATGACCCAATGGTCACTAAAACAGGTAAACCGCGTTTGGGCCCATTAAACCTTGCTCAACTTACCAAGTTACTCGATGGTGCTACTGCACCAAAGAAAAAAGATAAAATCAGAAAAGAACTTTTTAGAAGATTTCCAAACGGCTTAGTAATTACTCCGGAAATCGCTGCTTCAGTCTAAAAACGCTTAAGTAGTCAACTGAGTTCGTTTTTGGGGTTGATAACGACTTCTAATAGAGGCTCATGTGCAGTCGCTGCGGTAACGTGTAAATAACAAGTATGCGCAGCAATTTCCAATAATTGGGTATGGGTAGCCTCTGGCGCATCCCCATTGAGAAATAAATGTGTCTGTATTGGCATCGCGTGCCCACAACCTTGTGATATCTCATAAGGACTCATCTGGACTAGACGAATACCATGAATATCCATTTTCATATTTTCGATATATCTTGATAATTGCGTCATGTAACAAAATGCAATTCCTGAACTTAAAAGTGCTAATGCAGATGGCGCATTTCCTTTGGATCCGACTGCTGAGCGATAGGCAAAATGCGTCGTTCCTGGCATCTCTAACCAAGTCTCCATCTGCGCATAGTCCTGACCAGCCCGCCATACCCCATGCCCCAATACATTCCTAATTAGTCGCCCATCAACTGTGGCCGATGCAGCCTTAATCTGACCATCTTCCTTGGTCATTAGCTTCTGGATCAATTGGTTCAACTCCGAAGTCATTGCTTCTGGGGCGTTAGTATGGGCGATAAAAGGATCTATCGCATCCGGACCCGGACACTCTTGAACGCCAGCTACAGGTCGACGACGGCCATTAATATAAATCGCAAAGGTGTTTTGATACATTGCTGAACGTAAATAATTCATCGCTGGTGATGCCATCATTGCTTGCTGCACTAATTGCTGAATTTGCTCTGCTGGCGCACTAGATACAATATCTATCTGAATCTTGGTTGGCTCAACATGACCCTGACCAGTACCCATCACAAAGGATCCCGTTAGCCAATAATGATTCGACAACTCGACCCGAATTTCATCCAAATCGATAGCTTGCTGTAAGGCTAAAGTCACTAGGGTATGAATCAAATCCCCTTGTAAGCCAGCATTAAAAAACCCAAGTGGAAAAGGGGCTAAGTCTGTACCATGCAAATGTAAGCCTTCATCAGAGGGCAGTCGCCAAATTGAACCACTAACGCCTTCTTGAGTAATAGCCTCCTTTTGATGCAAGTGCATTTGCCTAGCCTCAACATAATACAAATCTTGACCTGAAAGGTCTCTTTGTAAAGTCGATTGATTACCAGCCCTGACCTGAAAAGCCAATGAACGACTAGGGTCTATTTGATTTGCCATGTTTTACCTTATCTCGAATTACACCAATATTATTGCGGTTCAATCTTCGCTTCTAAAATTGCCCGAGTCCACTTAATCGTCTCTAACCGATTTCTTTCCCCTAAGGCCTCCGGTGATCCTGGAGCAGTCTCAAAACCAAGAGACGAGAAGCGTTCTTGAATATCTTTATCTTTAGATGCACTATTAACGGCTTGGTTCAGTTTCAAAACAATATCTCTTGGGGTACCCGCTGGGGCAAACATCGCAAAATAGGCAATTAACTCATATTCTTTTAAGCCTAATGCCTCATTCACAGTAGGTAATTCAGGGATCACTTTTGAGCGTTGTAAGGAAGTCACCGCTAAACCACGAATCTTGCCAGCCTTCACTTGCGGTAACATCACAGCAAAATCCGCAGTAAATAAATTAACCTGGCCACCAATTAAATCTGTCATCGCTGCCGGACCAGATTTATAGGGGACATGGGTCATCTGGATACCCGACATACTCATGAGCATTTCGGTAGAAACTAGTTGCGATGAACTCGCACTTGCAAATGTCATCACCCCAGGTTTAGATTTGGCTAAACTGATGAACTCTTTCAATGTTTTGCTCGGTACTTCATTATGTACCGCCACAATTAAAGGAACTGAACCGAAATAAGCGACTGGAGCAAAAGCTGTGTCCTGATCATAGGGTAATTTCTTCATTAAACTTTTTAGCGCAGCATTGGTACTATTTGTTCCGATTAATACGGTATAGCCGTCTGGAGCAGACTTTGCGACCGCGTCAGCACCCAGCATGCCATTAACACCCGCTTTATTTTCAACAATAAAAGTTTGACCTAAACTTTCGGATAATTTTTGCGCAAATGCTCTACCAATTTGATCGGTTGCACTGCCCGCTGCAAAAGGCACAATCACCTTTACGGGTTTGCTTGGATATGGACTAGTTTGGGAAAAACAAAGGCTAGAAAAAAATAAGCCAATAAAGATAAGGTACTGAATTCGGAATTGCATGTGTCATCTCCTAATCATTATTTGAAAGGTGCTATTTAAATTGACATTTGAATAGCACCGTATTTTTTTAAATCATTGTTTTATTTTTAGAAAAAATAATTTTCTACTACACCCAACAAAAATACTACCGCAACTGGAATCCTAAGACTTTTAATGCCTGTAACATCTGATCTCGACCATTGAGCGACTCCGCTCCACGAATTCGATATAAGCTATGCTGCGCCCAATCGCCCCGTGTTTTCATTTTTTGACTTTCATAAAAATGATTCATATTTTCACAATATTCATCAGCCGCATTTTGAACAGCCAAAGCGTCATATTGCTCCCGATGTAAAACGGCCTTTTGCGGCAACCTGGGTTTTATCGCTGCAGGTTTTTCTGGATGGCGGTAACCAATGCACATTCCAAAAACCGCAAAAATACGGGGTGGCAATCCTAATTCTTTAGCAACCTCAATAGGATTATTTCTGATTCCACCAATATAAGTAATACTTAATCCAATCGACTCAGCTGCAACTGCAGCATTTTGAGCAGCCAGAGCAGCATCTACAACCCCAACTGTTAGTAACTCTGAATAGTGCAGACCATCATGCGGTAATTCTCGCCGCTTACCCAAAGTTTCTAAACGAGATAAGTCTGCCAACCAAACTAAAAAAAGTGGGCAAGCCCGTATATGATCTTGATTACTAGATAAGGTAGCTAGGCGATCTCTCCTGGCAGGATCCTCAACAGCTACAACGCTCCAAGATTGTAAATTGGAAGAATTAGAAGCTGATTGACCGGCTGCAACCATTAACTCAATAGTTTGCTCAGGAACCGCTTCTTGAGAATAGTGCCGGCAAGAACGATGGTTAAATATCGTTTCTAGGGTTTCATTCAATTCAAATGGCAAACTCATTGGCTTGCTATATCGCTCGCTTATTAGGGCGTCAAGATTATTAATTGTTTTCATACAGTTTTAAAGTTCATTTCATTACGAATAATTCTAGTTAAACTGCCTTAGCAGCCAGCTACCAAGCTACCTAAGGAGTCACAACCCAGGTTGATTGGAACCGCGAAAGATTACCGCCCCCGGCCAGCAGCTTTTTTCATTACTTTACCAGCACCTAGGGGAGGAGCAGTCCGTTTTCTAGACTTATCATCTGTTTTAGCATCTTTTGAGTCGGGATGTTGTGCTGCCTGCTTTTTTGCAAGCGCTTCTTTAATACTCGAAGAAAAAGATTTCTTGGCAGGGCTTTCAGTAGTCATAACGCTCTCCTATTTGATATCAATCCGAATCGATCACTGAAGTTCAATTCGAATACTCCTGTGCAGTGTAGCAAAACCATCACCCAGTTAGTTAATTTACGCTAAAAAACCTAATTTTTCTCAAAAGTGATCGTCTGCTTAGCGAAAGATTTGAATCGAATTTGGCTCGATCTTGAGTCTTTTTTGCAGTTGTTCTTTATCCATGGGTAATGACTCAGTAACCTTACGCTCTATAAAATTCTGCTCTGTCATACGCTGCGTTACCTGATTAGATAATTTTTTAGAAATATCACCCATCATGCGGGCGATATCCGGTGGATAAGCAGGAGAATTTAAATCTATCAACCTGGTATCGTTAGCCAAAACATTAGCCGTAAAGGCCGATTTAACGATTAAAGTATAGGTGTCGACTAAGCTGTAATCGACTAACATCGAAACTTCAGTCTTTTTGGTGAACTTCGTTGTGTTGGGGATTGGATCATTAACAACCCGATTTTGTACTAAGCCAATGACACCAAATAAAACGTAATCGGCATTTTCAAACTCCCCCTCACGAATCCGCCGCACAATATCAAAAAACTCATGCGTTTCATCTGGACGGGCAATCACAGGACGAGTCTGCGTCAGCTGAAAGCCCGACTGTAGTAATGCTCCCCGAACCTCACCCGACATACCAATTAACTCAGAGTATTCAATCTGAATTTGCTCACCAAAAGTCTTCACATAATTACTCGAACTAGAACTCGCTACGCTGGAATCGAAATTGAAATTCATGCCTCGATCCGTCTTCGTGACAAAACTCCCAGTATGCATACCATCCGCATACGCTCGGTCTCGATTATCGTTCGGGGAGGAACTGCGTGAGGTTGAAGACTGCCGATTCGATTGCGCGCTAGCCCCTTCAAAATAAAAAAAACTGCGCACTTCTTTTTTATAGGCTAAATCTGGCACAGCAATTTTGGTCTGCGCAAATACCAAGTGAGATCCAAATAAAGTACAAAAAAGGAGCCACCAAACAGCCTTCTGCCCTCGGGTAATTTTTAATAGCATCTCTTTTACCTCTTTGAGGACTTAACAATATCCCGACCTTCTTGCCAAACAACTTCTAAAGTCTCCAATTCTGTCAACTTTATTCCAAAAACATAACTATTTACTCGCATATTACTATTACGATTAGTCATCGATGCTAACGAAGCCTGAATAGCAAACTTGGCGCCATTGGCATTGCCAATTTTTGCCGTCTTGGCCTGGTTATAAAGACCCGATTGTTGCGCTTGTAGTGCCCCTACTACGTCATTACTTGCATTGACGATCCGGACTTTGCCTGAATTAATCAAAATAGTCGTGATTTTGTCATAAATTTCTTGCGACTTAATATACTCAGAGGTGTCATTCCTAAAAGGTAATACCGCAATACGAACTAGTCCCTGTGTATCTCTTAATGCAGGAGAAATCAAAATCTTCTTAGCCATCGCCTCAGCAATATTATTCATATCGGTCAAATTAAACTCATTTGAAACCGTATTGATTCCCTTCGGATCTTGATAGGTCACCGTATTACCACCAAACCGAGCACTATCAGTAGCACAGGCAACTACAAAGATAACTGGTAGTAATCCTACATAACGTCGTAATTTCATACAATCCTCATTAGGGTTTAAAAACAAATTGCAGTAATCTAGTTCATTCCGTTTAATTCAATACTAAAATCTGTGGCTGACGCCTCCCCTGCAATCCCCTCAAAATCATAGGACTGCCCTGGAAATAACCGTGCCGGCTGCCAGCTCTCTTCGGCTAATTTAAAGCCTGCCTCATCTAACCATCTAAAGCGATAATTGAATTCAACTGTCCGTGAACTGTCGTTGACTAAAGTCACTTGAACCTGTAAATAACCATTGGCCTTTCTGGCCTTGACTGACTCTAATTTGAGATTTTTAGTTGAGCCAGTTCGGGTAATTTTTGTTTCTTTGGCAACTTGTGCACCAACCGGGATGGCAGCGGTCATGAAACCAAGCCCTACACAAGTGAAAATAAAACTCATTACAGCTACTTTAAAAGATGAATATTTGGCCATAAAATATATAAAACCCTTATAAATAATGACTCAGTTGATACTTCTATTTTACCGAACCTGAAATACTATATTCAGATTCCCCTAAAAATCGATTGCTATTTTGTAAAGAAACAACCCCATTATCGAAAATACGCGCATGAATAATTTCATAGTTATTCACCATTGAGATGCCTAAAACGCGTGGGCCAAAACGTGTGGGGATAGTAATCTGATGCTGGCCTTTAGGTAAGCTCAATCTTGCCATATATACTTCCGCAGGTAATGAACGCCACATGCGCGTATCAACATCCCCCGCCGCAATCTCAGAAATAGCAACTGCACTGATTACCTTGAAAATATCACCGTATGGATTTTGGTTATTCTGATTAGACCGTGATTGATTTTGCTTAGCCGAATTATCAATTGCGCGTGCCGTTACCTCCTGAGCAACTACCTGGACTATCGAAGATGCAACCGCACTAGCAATATACCCGGGCATCCGGTCCTTTAAATCTCTTGACGCCATCGTCTGCACATTCAAAACGCGTGTTAAGGCAATTGGCTCCTTACCAATTATTACCCTAGAGAGTTGATAAAAACTAGTATTTTTTCGAATTGCTGGTACAACCCAACTAACAATCTTTGGTCCCGATGGCGTAAAAAATGGAATTCTCGCCTTAAATGAATAGACATCTCCTAAAAAACCCGTATCAATTACCAGTAAAACATCTGACATATTTGGATCACGGGACACCATGGGCTTTCTGATCTCGTTCCATGATTTTTGAAACAAATCAACTTGTGGAGCAATCTCTGCAGCATTTTTATAACTAATAGCTGCATTGCTAGGGTTGTTATCCTGCTCATAAATAAAACCCGTTAAATAATACGCTGCGGCATTTTGGTAGGCATTTTTTAATGCCCCTACCTCTGGGTCATTGAGCGCACTCATGTCGTAATTAGGAATCTTATCAACCGTATTCACTGAAGAACCATATCCCTTGTTTCGGGGATTACTCATTTGAGCACGGACGTTAGACCGACTACCCTCAAGTTCTTTTTGTAAAGCCTGACGGATTAATTCCTCACGATCCCGTAATTGATTTGCGGCCACTAAAGCCAGATCATAACGCCTCGCTGCAGCATGATTTAAGGCAATTTGATAATTAATGAAGGTCTTTTCATAATCTCTAGGCAAATAGACCCGATTAAAGTAAAACTTATCTCGTAGCGTGTTACTAAATTCACTCGGAGTCATTCGCAACGATAAAGATACTTGGCTCTCCCAATCTCGTAATAATTGATCTGCAACGAGTAAAGATTGAGTACTACTGTGTAAATTTTTAGGTCCTAACAAAGATAAATATAAGCCTTTTTCTAAAAAATAGGTCGTATCTACCTGATTATTTTTCTTGGCTTCTTGGAGATTTTCAATCTTGAAGTTCTTATCCAACAAGTTACTAGCAGTCAAAAGACTACCATTTCGAAAGGCCTGATTGACTCGAATCGACTCTTGCTCAGACTGCTGATTGATCGTGGCACACCCATTAAGCACACAAACTAGGATAACTAGTAGTAGCTGATGTAGCTGAGCGATAAACTTCGAATTGAACACCTTTTAATCGCCTTGAAGAATTCTTGAAAGAAAAATAGAGAAAATAGCTATCACTGGGATGCCCCTTGCAAAACCTTTAATAAACAGTAGCTTAAAGATAATCACTCATTGATTATGCAAAAAAAATACCTAAGTTATTGCCTATTTTTATATAACGCAACTAAATGCAAAAAGATGACACTTCCCTCGTATTCTCCGCTTCTTAGAGTCAATAAAAAAGCGCAATAAGCCATTCAATTGGTAGAGCAGATACTGCAAGTAAAACCTCTTAATTATGAGTAGGCTGCACAATCCTGGGCAGTAATCAAAATTTTCCCAATGTAGTCGCGATTACTGCGGTCAATAAAACGAAACTCCTTATCTTCTATTAACAAACGATCCTTATCCTCCAAATGAAAACAAATTCGCTTCTTAATAATGGGCGCCATTGTATTAATTTCTAACTGTGTAAATTTCTGGGCGTTTTTAATCTCGTAAATATACGTTAAAACAGGTTTGATCGTTGTGCCATATTGACAGGTAGTCGAAGTCCATAAAGCCTTATCATCTACTAAAATCGGCAACTTTTTAGAAATTTTCTCAGCATACTGAAAACATTCTTGACGTAACTTACTACCAAGGGTCTCGATCTTTTCTGACTTTGTAGAGCAGGCTGTCGTCAATCCTAAAATGAAGACTAAAAGTGCCATTGTTTGTAAGGTGCCGGTCTTTAAAAATTGCATCATCACTAATAATGTCCTTTTAAAATTAGATTCTTCGCTTGATCCTATTTACATCGATTTTGAACTTCAATCAATCTTTTAGCATCCTATACAACAAACGCCCAGAAATACCTTTTGTCTCATTACCCTGAAAATATTCACTCCCCAGGCGGACTCTTTGAATCATTTCTTTGCTCAATGTCTAGATTGTTAGACAACTTTAGCCTAGTTAATGAATAAAACGCACTGCTCGTATCAATGGTTTACTTTTTTTGAGTTTTTCCGTGATTTTTTTACTTTTTCTTTTCAAAGAGCAGTTCATACTACTGCGAAATACTGATTTCTTCCCGAAAAAGATTCATTTTTCGAATATCCTTAAATAGTCCAATCTCGCCTCAGGGCTCTCAGTCAAAAAGCGCTCTGAACGTTCAGCCATCTTACCTACAAATATCCCCTTTACAAAAGACTCTGCAGCATTAAAATGAATCTGCTCAGTTTGGCTGTAACTTGGATTTCATAATGACTGCCAAATTGTGATACAAATTAAAACAGGTAACCAAAGATAGTACTAACGCCACCCTTGAACATAGGAAAATATATGGCAGATCAACCTTGGGACGTAAATGCTCAAAAAAATATAGTCGATTCATTTAGCCAAATGATCGGTTTCCCAATGTCCCACCCCAAAGAGTTTAAAGAATTCGTACAATGGATTAAGTACGTCGGCACACCGAGTCA
>CAIQHU010000185.1 GCA_903871735.1 uncultured beta proteobacterium
AATTTATAAAGCGCTTTTACAGGTACGTATTCGTAAGATACGTATCTGTCAAGTGATTGCTTTAAGCAGCATGATTGGCATCCCCTATAGTTATGCCCAAAGCGAGTATCCGAATAAGCCCATACGTTTTGTAGTGGCATTCGCACCTGGTGGATCGACCGATATTGCAGCCCGAATTTTGGCCCAAAGTTTATCGAGTATTCTGAAGCAAACTGTTTTTGTTGAAAATAAGCCTGGTGCCGGTGCTAGTATTGGTACGCAGTATGTTGCTGGATCCCCGCCAGATGGATACACTTTATTACTCACATCCCCATCCTTTATCGTCAACCCTCTAACGATGGGTACCATTGCGGGTTATTTGCCTGATCGGGATTTTATGCCAGTATCGATTCCGGCTACGCAACCGATGGGAGTTGTCGTAAATGAAAAAATAGGGGCAAAAAATTTAGCCGAGTTAAAAGAATTAGCCAGTAAAGATAAGATGTCTTTTGCAACTGCTGGTAATGGCACGCCCCCTAATTTAACCTGTGATCATTTATTTTCACAAATTTGGAAATCAGATGTGACGCACATTCCTTACAAGGGATCTGGCCCGGCCTTAATTGCTGCGGTGGGTGGTGAGACACCTATTTTTTGTGGTGCG
The DNA here is from genome assembly GCA_903871735.1 of uncultured beta proteobacterium. Taxonomy (GTDB): domain Bacteria; phylum Pseudomonadota; class Gammaproteobacteria; order Burkholderiales; family Burkholderiaceae; genus Polynucleobacter. The sequence goes on from CAIQHU010000185.1 coordinate 644, forward strand.
GTTGCGGGGGTTTCGCAATTCATGAAGCAGGGTAAAGTCAAGGTGGTTGCAGTTTCAAGTGACAAGCGCTTAGTATCGATGCCAGATGCCCCTACTTTTTCTGAGCAAGGATATCCACAAATTAAGGATGATTTATGGGTAGGCGTATTTGCCCCGATTAAAACTCCGACGGATATTGTGCTGAAAATGAATCAAGCGATTAGTCAAGCGATTCAGACAAAAGATGTTCAGGATAAATTGGATCAGAATGATTTTATTACCGTAGGTGGAACAGTTTTGCAAACAGGCGAGCGGATTCAAGCAGATATTGCTCGGTGGACAAAGACTGTTAAGGACAGTAAGGCACGCACTAGTAAATAAACCACCTGGGTGATTCACCCAGGTAGAAAATTAATCAAGAGTAATTTTCGCAGCCTTAATAGCGATGGCTGTTTCGGCAATTTCTTTATTGAGCATAGCAGTCATTCTAGTTGGGGGGAGATACCTTAATTCGATACCAGCTAGATCGGCGCGTTTTTTGGTTTCAGCTAGGCTTAACGCTTTTTCGACTGCACTAGATAGGGTGGTGATGACTGCGTTCGGAGTATCGGACGCCACGTACAGGGCCACCCACGATTCAAGTTCAAAGTTACTTACGCCAGCTTCGGCAACAGTAGGTACGTCTGGCATCATGGGATGGCGTTTTTTACTAGTAACTGCAAGGGCTTTTAATTTTCCGGTCTGGACATGTCCCATGACTGAGGGTGGCGTCGTAATAAATAATTGCACTTGGCCGGCCAGCACATCAGCAATCGCTGCTCCAGAACCTTTATATGGTACATGCACTACTTCAATTCCAAATTTTTGTTTAAAAACCTCAGTCCCGATATGTGACACGGAGCCGTTACCTTGCGAAGCATAATTGAGTTTAGTAGGATTTGCTTTGGCATAGGCAATGAATTCTTTTAAATTATTGACCGGCAAAGAGGGGTGCACAGCGATGACGTTGGTTGCAACCGTGACCAGGCCTATGGGAGTTAATTGTTTGGTATCCCAGGGGAGTTTATCCATCAGGATAGGATTAGAAACATGGTAGCCAGAATAAGATACCAATACCGCATAGCCGTCTTTATTACTTCTAGCAACTTGTTGGTAGGCGATATTACCACTTGCCCCAGGTTTGTTTTCGATAATGATTGGTTGTGGCAGGATTGTACTTAAGGCGTCTCCAACTATTCTTGCAGAGGCATCCACTAACCCACCCGGGGGAACTGGCACGACAAATGATATGGGCTTAGATGGGTAATTATCGGCTAGTACAAGGCTTGCACAGAGGAGGTTACTAACTAGCCAAAGACACCAGTTAGTGATGTTGAATGGAGAATTTTTCACGATTTTGCTTTCTGAAAGATACGCTAAGGAACGGGTTAGTTTGACTATTTAATCATAAATTGCTGAGGGCGTTTTTTTTACTAGATTGTATATATAGACTTTTTATCGAACTCTGCTGGATCCAGAATTGCCTGATCAATCAGTTTTTTAGTTAAGCTAGGAGCAAATAACTCAATAAAAACATACGTATAGGCCCGTAAGTAAGCATCTTTTTTTAAAGCAATACGCGTCGTATTGGTGCCAAATAAATGACCTGCTGGGAGCATTGCGAGGGCTTGATCACGATCTGCATCATACGCTCCCCCTGCCACAATCCCCACACCGAGACCAGTTTCAACATAGGTTTTAATGACATCAGCATCGATGGCTTCTAAGACGACATCGGGGGTCAGTCCTTTTTTAGCAAATGCTGCATTAATTTTGCTTCGACCGGCAAAGGCAATGTCATAGGTAATGATGGGATATTGTGCGAGGTCCTCGATCGCGAGGGGTTTTTTAATGAGTAGAGGATGACCATGCGGCACAACGACTATATGTTGCCACTGGTAGCCAGGCAGGGCTATAAGCCCCGGAAAATTTGCTAAACCCTCTGTTGCAATAGCAATATCCGCATGGCCATTGACAACTAAATGAGCCAAATGTTCTGGACTACCCTGTTGCAGGCTTACTCGTACCTTGGGAAACCGTTTGGTAAATTCAGCAATAATTGCTGGCAGGGCGTAACGCGCTTGCGTGTGAGTGGTCGCAATGACAAAATTACCTTGATCAGAGGCGACGTATTCAGCGCCAATTTTTTTTAATTTTTCCACTTCACTCAAAATTCGTTCGATTGAGCGAACGATGTGTTTACCTGGTTCGGTCAAGTCACGGATTCTTTTGCCATGGCGCCGAAAGATTTCTGTGCCGAGTTCGTCCTCTAGTTCGATGATCGCTTTTGAGACACCGGGTTGTGAGGTAAAAAGAGCTTTGGCAACATGTGTGAGGTTGAAGTTTTGTCGAACCGCCTCTTGTACAAAGCGAAACTGATGGATATTCATGGATTTAGCCCTATTTTCTATATATCAATATAGATATATTAAAGCTATTTTTTATTATCTGTTGATATAAGTTTATTGCGTTTGACGCTTTGGTTTGCATGGAACCTATAAGTTCCATACCTTTGCGGTGCTATACAAGGTTAAAGATTTGAAGAGCAGATCTGCCCAGAAGTGGTCGGTTGGGGAAAATAACAATTTATCGGCGTGATACCCAAAATAAGGCAATCAAGCCTAGCGTTAAATAAATCAGAGGAGGGATTGTGGCAGTCAGTGGTGGCGCCCATGCCCCTAATAAGCCTAGGTGCGAAAAGAGGGTATTAAATAATTGGAAGCTCATACCTAACATGATGCCACCAAAGACTTTAATACTAATTCCGCCCGATCTTGCATGGATGTATCCAAATGGGAGTGCTAGGCAAAGCATGACTAGGATAGTAAAGGGATAAATAATTTTTTTCCAAAAAGTAATTTCATAATTTTGGCTTTCTTGTTTGTTTTCTTTGAGGTGCGTAATAAATCGATTCAGGCTCATGATCGACATTCTCTCGGGATTAATCAATAGAATCGAGAGGATCTCCGGAGTTACTTCAGAATGCAGGCGCTGCAGCGGCAACTTGATAGTTGTCGCTTTATATTTCACATCGAGGGGGTGATTGGCGCCAATTTCTTTAACCCGAGTTTCAAGCACGTCTTGTAGGTTCCAAAACCCTTTTTCATCATAATTCCCTTTTTTAGCTTCACGAATTACGATCAGACGACGATACTCATCAAATTCGTACATTCGTAAGCCGGTGATTTCGCCTCGATCTTGAACTTTGCCAACATTCACAAAGCGTACTCCTGGTTTTCTAGGTCCTTCTCCATCGGGGTCTTGGAGTCGATCTTTGACCCAAGTTCCTGTTTTAAATCCAGAAGTCAGAACTGTATCCATTGCCTTGGCACGGACTTCCTCAGCTTTGGTATTGCAATATGGCGCGATCCACTCACTCAGGGCGAGAGTGGCCACAATAATTGGGATTCCTATCTTGCTCAGAGTCCAAAGGCCAGAAGACATATTTAGCCCAGCCATTCTTAAAATAGTAAATTCAGACTGGCTTGCTAATTGTGCGAACACATAAATGGAGCCGATTAGTCCTGCAATTGGAATAATTTCAATGAGTCGTCCAGGCGCTTTTAAGAGAATATGAAAAAATGCTACAGCGCTACTATAGTTTCCTTTGACAGAATTGACCTCATTTAAATAGTCAAAAAAGATAAATAATGAAATTAGAGCAAATAAAATAAAGAAAAATATTTGATAAATCTGTTTGGCAATATATCTTTCATAGATTTTGGGAAAAAGGAGCCACATCATGATCCTCTGGAGCCTCCGGGAATAAATCGTTGCCACCAAGGAATGGATGGATTCATTCTATACATCAAAAGGAGCAGAGCAAGAATCATTGCTAAGACATGGATAGGCCAAAAAGTTGTCAAAAAACTTCTTTTGGATTCAGCCACAAGGCTTTGTGTAATATTCAAAAGATTGCTATAAATGAGATAGAAGAACACTGCGTAAAGCATCGCAATATAACTACCTTTACGAGGGTTAACATAGGCGAGTGGGACTGCTAACATGATCAGACCAAAGGCCATGAGGGGTAAGCCAATTCGCCACAACAGTTCCCCTTGAGCAAGGGGAATCGGGTAATTGATTAAATCGATCGTAGGCGTCTCTTTGGCGCTTGGCTTGATTAAAGGCGAGGGTTTTTTATCTATTTCTACAATGTATTCATCAAACTCTAAGATTTTAAAATCACCCTGGCTTGGTTGTCCCTCATAACGATTGCCATGTTGAATTTTGATTTGCTTGGAGCCGTCTAATTGATTGTTAATAAATCCAGATTCAGCCAGTGCCACAGTAACTCGATTATTTTTATAGTCAGTTACAAAGACGTTTTTGATCTTATTTGAGATGTTGTCGACACTCTCAATAAAAAATACCCGGTTGGAGTTTGCTGACTCAAAGAATTTTCCTGCAACAATCATGGATACTTCATCACGCCCTTTGAATTTTTGACTGAGTTCATTTGTTTTCGAATTACTCCACGGCCAAGCAAATAGAGCCATACAAGTAATTACAATTAACCAGGGCATAGCAAATCCTAAGACAGGTTTATAGAGCATTTTTAAATTCAGTCCACTGGCATACCAGACAACCATTTCTGAATCTCTATGCCACCGGATGAGAACGATCAAGATAGCAATAAAAATTGAGACAGACAGAATCACTGCGATATAGCCGATGACGGCAAGCATGATAAGTACAATCACATCCTGCGGATTGACTGCTCCGTTGGCAGCAAAACCTAGGATACGAATCACCAAAGTGGTTATCATAATAGTGATTAAGACCAAAAAGACGGCGCCAGTTGTGTAAGCTAACTCACGTCTTAGTGCTTGTTCATAAATCATATTTTTGAAGTTCGATGGATAATAGAGTTTTTAACATATACGGCACCTTTTCATGCAAACCAAATTTATCACGAAAGTCTTTCCTTCAGGCCAAAATCGCCTGCAGGTACAACTGCAACAATCTATCGATTGTATCTTGATACCGTGCTATCAATTAGCAGATACTGGTAAGGTGATTTTGCCTAAAAGCTTAGCGCAGTTAGATATTGTTCTTGATGGTTTAATTCAATCGGTGTGTAATCAAAAAGATTTTTTAGGTAAAGTTGGTGAAGTCTTATTAATTAATCGCCAAAAATCCTGGTTATCAGTAGGTCTTGCTGCTGAGCGAGTCATGTTAGTTGGTTTGGGAGAGCGCGTTATTTCAGCTGGGGCACAGCCTACGCAAAAGTATCTTCAAGATTATGTAAAAGCATCTAGAACAGCGATTCGGAGCCTACTTGGTACCCGCTCAACCTCCGTCTTGTGGTTACTCGATCAGGATGAGCTAGGTAAGCCAAGCCCTAGTCATGATGCTCTGATTAGTCAAACTATTCAACTGATTGAGGAGCAGGCATATCGTTTCGGATTAGCCTGTCCAAACTTAAAATCGAAACCGAATGACCAGCCCGTCTCTTTAAAGTCAGTTATGTTTGCCACTACAGATAAAAATGATAGGGCCATTAAAGAAGTGGTTCGGTGCAGTGTCGCCGTGGCTGCGGGCATTACTCTTGCAAAAGATTTAGGTAATCTTCCCCCGAATATTTGCACCCCCACTTATTTAGCCAAAACGGCCCAGAGTTTATCGAAACTCAATATACAAGTAAAGATACTCGAGCGGAAAGATTTAGAACGGCTTGGTATGGGTGCTTTTTTAGCTGTAACGAATGGTTCAGATACTCCTCCTAAACTCATTGTGATGGAGTATCGCGGTGGCTTAGCCAAAGAAGCACCGATTGCTTTGGTTGGTAAAGGCATTACTTTTGACACAGGTGGAATATCGCTAAAACCTGGTGAGGCAATGGATGAAATGAAGTTTGACATGTGTGGCGCCGCTTCGGTTTTAGGGACCATGCACGCAGTTGCTCAAATGAAATTACGAAAGAATGTCATTGGTATTATTCCGGCATGTGAGAACATGCCATCAGGCAAGGCGACCCGGCCAGGTGATATTGTTGTGACTATGTCAGGGCAGACAGTTGAAATTTTGAACACAGATGCTGAAGGTCGATTAATTTTATGTGATGCTTTGACGTATGTGAAACAATTTAAGCCAGCTACTGTGATCGATATTGCAACCCTAACAGGTGCTTGTGTGATTGCTTTGGGTAGTGTGCACTCGGGATTATTTTCTAAAAATGCAGACCTGACAAAGCGCTTAGTGGACGCCGGAAAAAATGCTTTAGATACAGTTTGGCCGATGCCTTTAGATGATCAATATCAAGAGCAGCTCAAGTCAAATTTTGCAGACTTTGCTAATATTGGTGGTCGACCTGCTGGTAGTATTACAGCGGCCTGTTTCTTATCCCGTTTTACGCAGGATTATGACTGGGCGCACTTAGATATTGCTGGTACAGCCTGGAAGAGTGGCGTTGCCAAAGGGTCTACCGGCCGGCCAGTGCCATTACTCGCAGAGTTTTTAATGCAAAGTGTTGGACCGAATGCCAAGAGTTGATTTTCATAGTCAGGTTGGCAGTCGCTTAAACTATTGTTGTCGACTCACACGAAAAGTTTTATCCTTAAGTCCCCTGGGGCAGGCGCTCAAACAAGTGATTGTGATTATTCCTCAGGCAGAACTTGCGCAATTAGACAGCTTGCTTTGGTCTTTTAGTGCGGATGATTTTTTACCGCACTGCCAGATTGATGATGAACTTGCTATAGCGAGTCCGATTCTTTTGACGAGTTCATATAATCGGATGCTGTTTGATCAAGTCCCGCATTCGGATGTGCTAATCCATATGGGTAGCCAGCCGCTTACAGAAATCGTTGAGTTAGCTAACCGTTTTGAGCGTGTAGTCGAAATCGTTTCGACTAGTGAGCTAGACTTAATTGCTGGACGGGAACGTTTTAAACACTATCGCTCATTGGGCCTAGAGTTGACGAATTATGATCAGAAAGGTGCCGCGTGATTCATCCCCAGTTTGATCCCGTTGCGCTGAGTTTGGGGCCAATTGCGATCCATTGGTATGGCTTCATGTATTTAATGGCATTTGGTCAATATCTACTTTTAGGCCGATTACGGGTTAATCAGCCAGCTATGAAGTCGCAAGGCATCACCTATTTGGATATAGAGGATCTGCTGTTTTATGCTGTCTTAGGCGTTATTTTGGGGGGGCGTTTAGGGTATTGTTTATTTTATCTGCCCGGCCATTTTTTGGCGCATCCTCTCGATATTCTGAAGGTATGGGAAGGTGGTATGTCTTTTCATGGGGGATTTTTAGGCGTACTGCTGGCTATATTTTGGTATGCCAAAAAGAGTCGGCGGTCTTTTTTTGCCATAGCTGATGCGATTGCGCCGCTAGTTCCTTTTGGCTTGGCTTTTGGAAGGATTGGTAATTTTATCAATGGCGAACTATGGGGCCGTCCAACGAATGTCTCTTGGGGTATGATTTTCCCCCAAGCTGGCGACGTCTTGATAAGGCACCCATCACAGCTTTATCAATTTGCTGGTGAGGGACTTTTATTAGGTCTTGTTTTATGGTTCTACGCCAAATCATCTCGAAAACTTGGCCAGGTATCTGGGATGTTTGTCCTGGGGTACGGAATGTGTCGATTTTTAGTTGAATTTACCCGTGAGCCAGACCGTTTTTTAGGGGTCTTATCTTTTGGCTTATCGATGGGGCAGTGGCTATCTTTGCCGATGGTTGTTTATGGACTATTTCTTTTAACTCGGAATCGGTAAGACTGTTATTTCGGTGTTATATTTTTAAGAATAGTCAATTCGATGTAATTCATGGTATCGAGTGATTCTACAGCGTCCACAAGAGAATTCTACCAAAAGGAAATTGGAGTATGACCCTGTTCCAACGCATAACTCAAGTCAGATCGTTATCTCGATCGATTAATGCTGCTAAAAAAATCTTAACTGAGCGTGGTGAAGCGAATACAGCGAGTATGGCGAACGAGTTGATGGGGCAATATCAGTTGTTAGATGAGGATCAAAAATTGAGTTTTTATCACGCCTTAGCTACTAAATTTAACCCCGATCCTGAGCACGTATTAAAACTTGCTCAGGCTTATGCACAGGATGCTTCGGGTAAAAATTTCATTGCGTTAAGTAGGCATACAGAGTCTCCTCGGCAGGAGTTAATTCGGCGGATTAATCGGGTTGATGGCGGCATCAAAAATCTGGTTGCAATGCGTCGACATCTGATTAAAGTTCTCGATAAGCGACCTGAATTAAGGCCATTGGATCATGATTTACATCATTTATTTGTTTCATGGTTTAACCCGGGTTTTTTAAAAATGCACCGTGTTGATTGGAAATCGCCAGCCCATATATTAGAAAAAATCATCCAACATGAAGCGGTACATGAGATTGATGGCTGGGATGATTTACGAAGACGGTTGCAGCCAGATCGACGTTGCTTTGCATTTTTTCATCCACAGTTGCCTGATGAGCCACTGATTTTTGTTGAAGTTGCTTTAGTTCCAGAGATTTCGGCAACGGTTGGGCCACTTGTTAATAAAAAGTCAGATTCCTTAGATCCTGCACAATTTAAAGTGGCAGTTTTTTATTCGATTAGCAACTGTGAACCTGGTTTAAAGGGTGTTTCTTTAGGAAATTTCTTGATCAAACGCGTTGCTAAATATTTACAAGACGAGTTTCCATCGTTAAAAAACTTTGTTACCCTATCTCCTATTACTGGCATGATGGATTGGATCATTGCTGGAGGCGATTTGTCGGATGCTAAGCCTAAGCCAGTTATTCTAGAAAAAGTAAGTCACGCCATGCGCGTCTTAGATCTTAAATCTAAATCTTGGCCAGAAAGACTATCCTTAGGCTGGACTCCGGAAACGGCAAGTCCAGACGAAAAAAGTGCCTTACAACAACTCAGCGCAATTTATTTGACGCACCTATCTGTTTGTCGAGGGGGTAACCAGGTTGCTAAATTTCATTTAGGTAATGGCGCGCGGTTACATCGGATTAATTGGGGGGGAGATTTGTCGAAAAAAGGTTTAAGACAGTCTGCTGGTTTGATGGTTAACTATTTGTATGATTTAGATAAAATAGAGGATAATCATGATCGGTTTGTGCAAGGAGAGGTGATCCATTCTAGGTCAGTTGCCCAATTGATTTAAAAAGATTGATAAAAAATCAGATCTATAACAAGAGGAGAAGTGATATGCATTGCAAAAAATATTTAAATAGGCTTAGCTGGAATTTTTTAGGGGCTGGATTATTGAGTTTAGCGGCATTTACTCCGGCTTTTGCAGACCCAAATTGGCCAACGAAGCCGCTAACATTTATTGTGCCATTCCCTGCTGGGGGTGGAACAGATGCTTTTGCGAGGCCACTATCTGCAGTCTTGACGAAAAACCTGAATAGGCAAATCATTATTGATAATCGTGGCGGGGCTGGTGGTACTTTAGGTGCTGGGATTGCTGCCAAAGCTACACCGGATGGCTACACCTTTTTTGTGGGCGCTGCGCATCACGCCATTGCGCCGTCTATCTATCCGAAGTTAGACTATGATATCGAGAAGAGTTTCTTGCCCATAGCACTTCTTGCCACGCCACCGCAAGTAATTGTTGTGAATCCGCAAAAGGTCCAGGCTAATGACTTGATGGCTTTAATTGACTATATGAAGAAAAATCCAGGACGTTTAAATTATGCGAGTGCTGGCAATGGGACTTCACACAATTTGGCTGGTGAGCTTTTTAAAATGCAAACCAAGACTTTTATTACCCATATTCCATATCGCGGTGCTGGCCCTGCATTAGCGGACTTAATTGCGGGTCAAGTTGATTTAATGTTTGACGGTTTGGGCTCGTCTGCGCAGCATATCAAGAGTGGCAAGATCAAAGCCTTAGCGGTTGCATCCGAAAAGCGTGTGCCGGCATTTCCTAACTTGCCGACTGCCACAGAAGCTGGGGTTCCCGGTTATGTAGTTAGTACTTGGTATGGCTTATGGGGTCCTCGAGATATGCCTAAAGATGTGGCTGAGAAGATGATTGCTGAGGTAACTAAGGCTCTCAATACGCCAGAGTTAAAAGATATTTGGCTAAACAATGGCTCGGAAACGCCAAGTCTTACTGGTGAGGCATTCGGTAAATTCGTTTCAGCAGACATTAAGCGTTGGGCTGTGGTTGTGAAGGCATCGGGAACTAAATTAGATTAAAAAGACGATTTCGATGGAATTTTACGAATCGTTGATAGTGCAGACCTGTATCCCGTGCCCCCATACTTTTTGATTGCGACGGGATGTTTGAATACCCAATCAATGCATTGGGTGACTCTGCGTGAAGTCTTCTCAGAAGACATATTCGGATATCTTGGGGTATCTAGGAAAAAATAATTTTTAAAAGAGGAGTTTATGTCAGGTCCCTTATCGCATATACGAGTGCTCGATTTATCGAGAGTTTTAGCTGGCCCTTGGGCTGCTCAAAACTTGGCTGATTTAGGTGCACAAGTGATCAAAGTTGAGCGCCCCATCAAGGGGGATGATTCCAGAGCTTTTGCACCACCGTATTTGATGGATCAAGAGGGGAAGTCAACCAAGGAGTCCGCGTATTACTGCGCGGCTAATCGTGGCAAGAAGTCAATTACGATCAACATTTCCAATGCGGAAGGTCAAAAATTAGTGCGTGAGTTGGCTACCGAAGTTGATGTCATTGTTGAAAATTATAAGGTAGGTGATTTGGCTCGATACGGCTTAGGGTATGAGGACATCAAAGCTATCAATCCGGGCATTATTTATTGTTCAGTAACTGGTTTTGGTCAGACTGGTCCTTACAAGGACCGTCCGGGATACGACTTTATGGCTCAGGGTATGGGCGGATTAATGAGTATAACGGGAGAGCGGGATGATTTGCCCGGTGGCGGTCCACAGCGGGTTGGCGTGCCGATCATTGATATGACTACAGGAATGTATGCCACGGTTGCAATTTGCGCTGCCATTGCCCATCGTGCAGTATCTGGGGTTGGTCAATGGATTGATGTCGCTTTATTAGACTCTTGTGTAGCCTTATTATCTAATCAGGCGATGAATTATTTTTCAACCAGTCAAGCGCCGGGTTCTTTAGGTAATGCGCATCCGAACATTGTGCCTTATCAAACTTTCAAGACAGCCGATGGCGCTTTGATCCTCGCCTGTGGTAATGATAATTTGTTTAACAAGTTCTGCGAAGTTGCGCAATGCACCCATCTCGCCCAAGACCCGCAATTTTCGACGAATGGTGCACGAGTCAATAATCGCGTTGAGATCACCCAATTATTAGGTGAAATCTTCATTCAAAAAACCACTAAAGAATGGGTTCGTTTACTAGACGACGCTGGTGTTGCCAATGGACCGATTAACTCGATTAAGGAAGTTTTTGAGGAGCCCCAGGTACAGGCTAGAGGAATGCAAATTGAGTTACCCCATGCGGTCGCAGGCAAAGTGACGCTCGTCGGCAGTCCCATGAAGTTTTCACAAACACCGATTGTCCATGAAATGCCCCCACCAGCTTTAGGTCAGCATACGCAGGAGATATTACGGTCCGTTCTCAAGAAATCTGATGCAGAAATTGTTGCCTTACAGACTTTGGGTATTATTTAAGTTGGTCGTTTAGATAAAGCCAAAAGATTTAAAGCTGTTCGATAGCATGTAAGCCGCTATACAGATCAGGAGAACTGCAAAGATCCGTCGCAACTGAGTTGTATTGAGTTGATGGGCCATTTTGACGCCGATTGGAGCGGTCATCATACTAGTTAGCGAGATGCACAGTAGGGCTGGCAAATAGATATACCCAAATGAGTATTGGGGTAGATCTGGTAAGCCGTAGGCACCAATAACATAACCGGCAGCACTGGCAATAGCGATTGGAAAGCCTAAGGCTGAGGAACTTGCTAAGGCATTGTGCATGGGCACATTGCACCAGGCCATGAACGGCACAGAAATAAATGCGCCACCAGCACCGACTAAGCTAGACATGAGGCCAATCAAACCGCCGGTAGAAAGCATGCCGGTTGTTCCGGGCAGTGTTCTGCTGGGCTTCGGTTTTTTATTGGTAAGCATTTGGTAGGAAGAAAATAATTGAAAACAGGCAAAAAACAAGCATAACCATTCAGTTTTAAATAGGTTAAACACTTCGCTACCGCCTAGTAGTCCACCAATAACGATTCCTGGAGCTAGTCGCCAAACGATATCCCAGCGAATCATTTTCTTTTTTTGCTGCGCTCGGACACTCGTAATTGCTGTAAAGACAATAGTTGTCATGGAGGTAGCAATTGCCATATGCAAAATATAAGCATCTGGGAACTGAAATTGCGTAAATAAAATGGTTAAAAACGGCACCATCAGCATTCCACCACCGATACCTAAAAGACCCGCAACGAGTCCAGTTGCCATACCAAGACCCAAGAGGGCCATTATTTGAAGCATTGTCATAGAAATCTTTCAAGAAAAGGGTCCCCGCCATAGCCGCTAGGTCGTCATCCTGAACCCAGAGAGTTCAAGGCGGTGCCTCTAGTATAGTTTTGGGCGCATCAGTATTTCCAGGGAGAATAGCACCTGAAGTGATACCCTATAAAAACAAGGCGCGCTCGCCCACTGCACTTCTTAGCACCTTATGCGTTAGCATCGGTTCAAGGAACTATTGACCTTGGCGAACTAGGCAGGGATAGACAGTCTAAGGCAATATCGACTTGTTTTTCGATTGCGCTTAATTTGGTGTCCAGTTGCTCTAATACTGCATTACTTACTATTAATTCGTTTTGACTTGGTGGTACGGGTTGTATATCTTGTAATTCGCCTGCTAGCTTAAGAGCTGTCATGAGCGCAGCCCGTTCGATACTGCGATTGCCACTGGTGGTGATTTGAGTAATTTGATCATTGACTAATTGTGCAGCTGCGCGTAATTTTGATTCATTTTCAGGAGTTGTCGCGAGGATAATTTTTTGTCCAGCAAGAAGAACCTCGATACGGACCGAGTTATTGGTTGGATTATTCGTCATGCGATGTCTCAGAAATAGTATTTTCTAGCAAATTTAATTGACGATTATCGGAAGATTGGGGAAGGCGGTTGAGGATTTTCTGGATTCTTGACTGGGCATCAGTAATTTTAATAGCCATGGCTGCTCGTTCCTTGACAATTAAATTTAATTCGTCTTGCAACCGATTCATCTTATCTGTGAGCAATTCGATTCGACTCATGAGTGACTCAATAGAAATCGGTTTTTGTTCGAAATTATTTATTTCCATAGCACCATTGTATATAAAACGTGACTCAGAGTTCTCAGGATTTAGTTGCAAAATTGTCATGTAGGACTAGATACGCATTTTAAATGCTTTTTTTCTGAATAAAATACGCTTTTTTCTAGCACAGGACATCATATCGTTAAACAGACTAGCCGACTACTAGAATTAATAGGCATTTTAGTGGAGCCTCAGCGCAGAATAGTTTTTTTAAACTTCAAGATTATCTATGAGCCGTGTTTTACCTAATTTGGCTGCCGCTAGAATCACCAGAGGAACATTTTGAGCAAGTTGCTCGGGTGTTGGTTCTAACAGGTTATGTTGTTGCCGAATCGCTAAATAGTCAGGTTGCCAACCTCGCGCCCGAATCAGTTCTTTAGCGGCCTGCTCGATATTTTTTAGGATTTGCTGACTAGGGTTTTGGGCTAGATGAATACTTTCTTGCATTTGTTGCAGGATTTTGTAGAGTTCAGGAGCCTCTATGCGTTCATCGCTAGTCAGGTAGCCATTACGTGACGAAAGTGCTAGGCCATCGGCATCACGGATCGTTTGTGCCGGAATAATTTCTACGGGCAGAGCAAACTGTTGCGCCATGCGACGAATAATCATTAACTGTTGGTAATCTTTTTTACCAAAGACTGCCGCATTTGGTTGCACGCAGGAGAAAAGTTTCAAGACCACGGTACAAACACCTTTGAAAAAGCCTGGGCGAAACTCCCCTTCTAAAATATCACCCAAGTCTTTTGGTGGGTCAACACGGTAGTCCTGTGGTTCGGGGTATAAATCTTTTTCAGTAGGCGCAAAGAGAATATAGACGCCTTCTTTCTCGAGCTTTTCGATATCTGCTTCGAAAGTTCGCGGGTATTTATCAAAATCCTCATGCGGACCAAATTGCAAACGATTGACAAAAATACTAGCCACCACGGGGTCACCATATTGCCTAGCTAGACGCATGAGAGATAGGTGGCCTTCGTGCAGGTTGCCCATTGTAGGCACAAATGCAGCGCGGTTTTGACCTCTCAAGTGGTCGCGTAATTCATGAATATGACGAATGATTTTCATGCTTGCGGGGTATAGGCTAGACGTACATAGATGGGGGCATAGGCTTCAGCTTGAGTAATTTCAACTAAGGACTCTCTGGACAACTCCAGGAGTGCAATAAAGTTAACGACTAGAACAGAGATCCCTTGGCCTAGTTGTAAAGACTCCTCAAATAGTTCATTGAACTCGACAAATTTTTGGGATTGTAAGCGGCGTAAAATGCGCGTCATAAAATCTCGAACAGAGAGGCTTTCTCGGGTGATCGTATGGTGTTGGATTAATTTGGCGCGGTGTAAAAGATCACGCCAAGCCATTTGTAGATCAATGAGGTCAACCTGGGGGGGGATAACAACTACACTGCGGTCAATAAAGCCTTCGGCTTTAAAAAAATCTCGTCCCATTTGTGGAATTTGATCTAATTCTTGGGCTGCTAGCTTCATTTTTTCGTATTCCAAGAGTCGGCGAACAAGTTCAGCTCTCGGATCGTCAACTTCTTCCTCGCTATCGGCTTTTTTCATCGGTAACAGCATGCGTGATTTAATTTCAATCAACATGGCTGCCATTAATAGATACTCTGCTGCTAGTTCAAGATTATGGTGGCGAATTTGTTCGATATAGCTCAAGTATTGCTGGGTTACTTGCGCCATGGGAATATCCAGGACATTAAAGTTTTGCTTGCGAATGAGGTAGAGCAGGAGATCTAATGGTCCTTCGAAGGCCTCTAGAAAAACTTCTAGGGCATCTGGGGGAATATACAGGTCATTCGGTAGCTGAAATAATGGTTCACCATAGAGTTTGGCAAACGATTCAGTCATACCATCCATAAGGGATGGTGTTGGTTCAGTCATTGGAGTAAACGTAAGCTTTTTGCGGAATTTTTGCTAATTTCATGCGCCTTTGATCATCTAAGCTAACTGGCGGCTTATCCCACAAAAGTGCCCGACCAGCGATTTGACCTTTTTCGATTTCAGGGTTTTTTTGTTTGAGTTGATTTAAAAACAAGGTTATCGAAGATTGATAGTGAGCCATATATAAAAAGTTTTCTAGTTGGTACAGAATTATTTTTGAGTCAGTGATTACATTACAGGTTTTTACCGTAATCTTGGCATTTTATGCCATTCCCTGGGCTGGGGGTGATTTTTAGTCAGATATCAAACAGTTGGGGCCTTATTTGCGTCTAGAAGGGCATCAATCATTTGCTGGTCGACCCTTGACATTAAGTGGCGATAGGGTTGAATTGGATGAGTTGCCAGGAGGTGTTCATGAACACGATCAAAGGTCAGTGGCGGAATATTTAAAAATCCTTCAACATCTTGGGCTAATTGGGGCAGAACCGGCTTGAGGTAAATTGTTAATATACGAAACGCCTCTAAGGTGACGCTACAGACGCGCTGTAACAGTTCGCCTGTTAATGGCGCATTGTCTAGGGCGTAGCGTTTCGCGATTTCCCACGGTTTTTCACTATCCACATAGACATTGACTTGATCAGCTAACTCCATCGTTTTTCGCAGAGCCTTGGCAAACTCTCTGGCCTCATAAAATGCTTGAATTTCCTCGCATGCAGACTGTAGATTGAGGATCAGTGGATGATTGAACGCGCTTTCTTCTACAATGCCGTCAAACCGTTTCACTAAAAACCCCGCGCTACGACTAGCGATATTGATGTATTTACCGAGTAGGTCGCTATTGACTCGGGCAACAAAATCCTGCAAGTTCAAATCGAGATCTTCGAGTGAAGCATTGAGTTTGGCAGCAAAGTAGTAGCGAAGCCATTCAGGGGATAGGCCTGCTTCGATAAAGCTATGTGCGGTAATAAAAGTCCCTCGGGATTTACTCATTTTTTCCCCATCGACTGTTAGAAAGCCATGGGCAAAGACATTAGTTGGAGTTCGAAAGTTAGAAAAATGTAGCATTGCAGGCCAAAAAAGGGTATGAAAATAGAGGATATCTTTACCGATAAAGTGGTACATTTCGGTTGGGGAGTTTGGACTAGTCCAGTCTTCAAACGCGAGTTGATTGTTGGCGCAAAACGCCTTAAAACTTCCAAAATAGCCAATAGGGGCATCTAACCAGACATAAAAATACTTACCAGGCGCATCTGGGATTTCAAAGCCAAAATAAGGGGCGTCTCTTGAAATATCCCAATCTCCAAGAGTACTTTGTCCGACGTCTCCGACCCACTCCCGCATTTTGTTTTTAGCTTCGATTTGGAGTGCTGTTTTGACTTGCGTCCATTCCCGCAGAAAGTTTTCACAACGGGGGTCTGATAACTTAAAGAAGTAATGTTCTGAGGTTTTTTTGATCGGGGTAGCGCCACTGATAACGGAGTATGGATTCTTGAGATCAGTTGGGTTGTAGGTAGCGCCACATTTTTCACAGGAGTCGCCATATTGCTCTTTGGCCCCGCATTTTGGGCAATCGCCTTTTATGAAGCGGTCTGGCAGAAACATTTTTTTAAGAGGATCGTAAGCTTGTTCAACGGACTTCTTTTCGATGAGGCCGGCATCTCGTAAACGCAGATAGATTGTTTGGGATAAACTTTGGTTTTCGTCTGTATCGGTTGAGCCGTAATGATCAAAGGAGATCATAAAATCGTCAAAATCTCTTTTATGCTCATGCCAAACCCGGTCAATGAGTTGTTTCGGGGTGATATTTTCTGATTCCGCCTTGAGCATGATTGGGGTACCATGGGTATCATCAGCACCAATGTAGTAGACTTCGTGACCACGCATTCTCTGAAAGCGTACCCAAATATCAGTTTGGATATATTCTACGAGGTGGCCAATATGGATTTGTCCGTTAGCGTAGGGTAGAGCAGAGGTAACAAGAATTCTTTTTGGATTCGGTTTCATACGTTGATTTTAGTATCCGATTAAAGTATTGGATAAATTATCGCGATTTTGCAATTTTAAGGAGAAAATTTTGAACCTTTCCAATGATCAAATATTGGCTGTTTTAAAGACGGTGATTGATCCCAATACTGGGACAGATTTAGTCAGTTCAAAGGGGATTAAGAATCTTCAAATTACTGGTGGCAAGGTCCATTTTGAGGTCTTGTTAGGCTATCCTTCCAAGAGTCAATTTGAAGTGATTCGGCAGGCCTGTATATCAGCTGTTCGGGGGATTGCTGGGGTGCAGCAGGTTGAGGTTCAAGTCGGGATGGAAATTATTGCCCACACCGTGCAACGGGGGGTTAAATTAATTCCAGAGGTAAAAAACATCATAGCCATTGCTAGTGGTAAGGGTGGGGTTGGTAAGTCCACCACAGCAGTTAATTTAGCCCTAGCTTTATCTGCCGAAGGCGCCCGGGTTGGGATATTAGACGCTGATATTTATGGACCGAGTTTACCTACCATGCTTGGTATCACTGGTCGCCCAGAATCCTTAGCTGAAAATTCGATTGAACCGATGCACGGGCATGGGTTACAGGCTAGTTCGATTGGTTTTTTGATTGAGCCGGATAGTCCAATGGTTTGGCGCGGGCCCATGGTTACCTCTGCACTTGAGCAGTTATTAAGGCAAACGCATTGGCAGGATTTGGATTACTTGATTGTCGATATGCCTCCTGGAACGGGCGATATTCAGTTAACCTTGTCACAAAAAGTGCCAGTGACTGGTGCGGTGATCGTGACTACGCCACAAGATATAGCCTTACTTGACGCCCGTAAGGGGTTAAAAATGTTTGAGAAGGTTGGTATACCGATTCTAGGAATTGTTGAAAATATGAGTACCTATGTATGCCCAAGTTGTGGGCATACTGAGCATATTTTTGGATCTGGTGGCGGGCAAAAAATGTGTAGTGATTATCATGTGCCATTTTTGGGAAGTTTGCCTCTCAATTTATCAATTCGGGAGCAGGCGGATGCTGGCAGGCCCACCTTGGTATCTGAGCCGGATGGTCTCATTAGTCAAACGTACAAGGAGATTGCTCGTCAGGTTGCGATTCAAATTGCCTTGATGTCCAAAGATTTATCGAGTAAGTTTCCGAGTATTGTGATTCAAAATACCTAATGGGTCTGCAAGTAGCTGTCGCGATGCGACTCGAACAAATTGATAATCCATGGCAGTCTCATAAGTGGTCTTTAGATGAGGTTTTGGTGGATTTAGGGCAGTTTGTTGGCTTGCGTTCATCTGCTGAAGTCATTGAAGTATGCGGCATTTCAGGCTTTTTAGTTCGGCGAAGCCAGCAAGAAGAGACATGGATCTATACAGGCTTTCAGCTCGATTTATTTGCCGATGAAGCACAGGGGTATTATTTAAATGTTTCATCGCCCCAGCCTAGTTGGTTTGTGATGTACCGCTATGAAGATTCCAGCTTATTTGCTGACGGTAAGATTGCAGTACCGCACCGGGTGATGCTTAGTTATAACGAGGCGGCGCGTTTACTCGATGGTGGCGAAGAAGTCGATCGTTATCCAATTAGTGGTCAGTTACTTGAATCGGTGCAATTATTTGTAGAAGAAAATTATCGACCTGAACCCAAAAAAAGGCAACGGCCGGAATCCTTTCAAGGGGCAACTAGGCCGGCGCATCCTCTGAAGGGAGATTGATTGAGTACTTTTTTAAAAAGATGGTCAGCTCGAAAGCGAGAGCAGCAAGCCGCTCTTGTCGATGAGTCGACCCTTACCCTGCCTGCACTGGAACCTTTACCGGACGCATCGCAATCCGATTCTCTACAGCAGGTTGTTGATGATCCGTCAGTTGCGCTTACACAACATGCGCAGGATAAAACGGATCAGCCTTTGCCTGGACCCTCACTAGAGGATGTTGCGCGCTTAACGCGTGAGTCTGATTTTTCGAGTTTTGTAACTAAAGACATTCATTTGGACGTGCATCAAGCCGCCATGAAAAAATTATTTACAGATCCGCATTACAACATCATGGATGGATTAGATATTTATATCGATGACTATTCAAAAGAAGATCCCTTGCCGCCGGGTATGCTGGAGATGATGCGTCAGTCAGATATGTTGGGTTTATTTAAAAAAGTTTTAGATGAACCTGTGATGTCCGTTGACGCAAGTAATGCCCCCGAATTAGAGTCATTCGTCGTGCAAGAGAAGACCAGTTCTATGGAGGATCAATCTATCAAGGATCCTCTCGTGCTTGAGTCCCAAAGTCTCGACGAGGATAAAACCTTAGTTCGGCATCAGACTGGCGGGACTGATCAAAACGCCATTCCATTAAATCCTATTGCAGAAAAAGCCCCATGACTACTACTTTGGTATGTAACTGTAATCGCACGATGTCCTTGGATGAGTCGGCATTACAAAAGCAAGTTGATTCTAGTATAAAAGTTCAAACAGCTCTATGTCGGCAAGATGTTGGGCAGTTTTTAAATGGTCTGCAGGGTGATGAACCGTTGGTCGTAGCTTGCACGCAGGAACGGGAATTATTTTCAGCGATGGCCGCGAGCGCTTCAAAGCCATTGGTAGCACCTATTCGGTTTGTAAATATTCGAGAGACGGGCGGGTGGGGTCGTCAGCGCGCCCAGGCTGGGCCAAAGATTGCCAGTTTACTCGCCCTTGCCCAGTTATCTCCGCCTGATCCTTTACCAACGGTTAGTTACGACAGTTCGCAGGGGCGGCTCTTGATTATTGGTCCGAGTGCGATGGCATTTGGATGGGCTGAGCGTTTACATGCGAACTTAAGTGTCACGGTTTTAGTGAATGACTCGCAACCATTGCCGATGCAAAAACACTTTTTTATTGCCAACGGCAATCTCCAATCACTGGATGGCTTTTTAGGACAATTTAAGGCGCAGTGGCAAAGAGATAATCCAATTCAGCTCGATTTGTGTACGCGTTGCGGAGCATGTTTAGAGGCTTGTCCCGAAGGCGCGATTGACCTTAGTTTTCAGATTGATATGAGTAAATGTAAATCACATCGTGATTGTGTCAGCGCTTGTGGCTCGATTGGGGCGATTCAATTTAACCAAGTTGAAGAGTCGATTGAAGATCAATTTGACTTTGTACTTGATTTAAACGAACGGCCTTTTATGGCAATACCAGAAAAGCCTCAGGGGTATTTTGCGCCTGGCATTACTTGGTCAAATCAGGCTTTAGCTGTACAAAAGATATTAGGCTCTATTGGTGAGTTTGAAAAGCCGAAATTTTTTGCTTATCAGGAAAGTACCTGTGCACACGGTCGGAATGGTCAAGTCGGCTGTCAAGCATGTATTGATATTTGTTCAACGCAGGCCATTCAATCAGTTTTTAAATCTGGGAAGGGCAGTATCGCTGTTAATCCGCAGTTGTGTATGGGATGTGGGGCGTGCGCTACTGCTTGCCCAACGGGCGCAATGACTTATGCTAATCCCACGGTGCCTTACCTGGGGCAACAAGTAAAGACCATTGTGCAGACCTTTAGTCAGATGAGCCAAGGGCGGGTTAGCCCGACGATACTGCTGCACTCTGGGGCTGCGGGTGGTGAGAAGGTACTGGATCAATTAGGTAAGATGGCACGTTTGCAGCCGGATCGATATAGCGGACTTCCAAGCCATATGGTGCCCCTGTCTTTACACCATATCGCCTCTACAGGGATTGACTTATGGCTGAGTTCGCTCGCCCATGGTCTGGCTGAAATCGTTTTATTGGCTAGTGGCGAAGAGTCAGCTGCGTATGTGCCGGCATTGGCTGAGCAAGTTGCTTTGGCAAATCAAATTTGTATAGGCTTGGGGTATGAAGAACGGGTTCATATTATTTCGTTGGACCATCGCGAGGATGATGTCTTAGCTTTAGAGCAATTACAGTTGCTTGATCAACGCTTAAATAATTTTGGTGCCAAAAAAACGTTAGCACCGCTGGCAACATTTGTTTTTTCGAAAGATAAGCGCCAGACCTTGGAGATGTCTTTGGAGCATTTATTGCTTCATGCGCCCTTACCATTAGCGCAAAACGAGTCGCTGTTATTGGCAACAAACGCACTTATTGGTGGCATAGAAGTCAATCAAGATCAATGCACACTTTGTATGTCGTGTGTAGGGGCTTGTCCTGGTGGTGCTCTGATTGATCATTTGGAGTTACCTCAGTTAGGATTTATTGAAAAGAATTGTGTGCAATGTGGTTTGTGCGTGAAGACATGTCCAGAGGACGCCATCCAGTTGCTGCCGCGATTAAGTCCAATTAGTAAACGCAAGGAAAAGCAGTTTGTAAATGAAGCAAAGCCTTTTCATTGCATCAAATGTGCAAAGCCCTTTGCGACTGAAAAAATGATGTCAGCAATGTTCGCTAAAATCGGGAATCATCCAGCATTTGCTGGCAGTGCGCAGGATCGGATCAAGATGTGTTCTGATTGTCGAGTGATCGATTTGATGAGTCAGCCAGCACCGCATAAGGAATGAGTATGGACGCTATTGATAATCCAGGTGACCAGACTTCCTTGGCACTTGATACGCAGTTAAGTGCCGAGGATTTGGCGCGAGCAGACTTATATGGCTTGCTAGCCTTATTGTTTTATTCAGGGCCTGCGCAAGAGTTATTAGAAAAAATTGCCAACTTTAATACCGCCATAGAGCAGCCGGAGGTTGTCTCTAGCTCCTTATTGCAAGGTCCTTGGGACGAGTTAGTCCGAGTGGCAAAAAATGCCTCTTCGGAGGATTGGCAAACTGAGTATGAGACCTATTTTGTGGGGGTTGGTAAGCAAGAGATTTTTTTATATGGATCTTATTATTTGACCGGTTTTTTAAATGAGAAGCCTCTAGCGTATTTGCGAGAGGAATTAAAGGTCTTAGGACTGGAAGGATCTGACGATATCTCTGAAACGGAAGACCATATAGCTTGTTTGTGTGAAATTATGCGCTATTTAATTGCGGGAGAGGATTTAGGTGTTTGCAACCTGACTCAGCAGAAAAAATTCTTTAATGAGCAAATTAGGCCTTGGGCAGGCCAATTATTTGATACCTTAGAGGCGCATCCTGGGTTAACGTATTATCGGCATGTTGGGCTATTGAGTAGGACCTTTTTTGAAATTGAAGGTCAAGCATTTGATATGCTCTAGGGTATACACTAAGCCCAAAAGACAAAAATTAAGTAATAATAGATAATGTGAAAGATTTTGCATAATCACAATTTGCATCAATTTACAGGTTAGATTAATACTTTACAAAAGCACTTTGTTTTTTTAATAAATAAAACAAAACAGGAATTCACAGATGACAACTAAAAACGCTAAGCCCTTGAATCGTCGGAATTTTTTTGCTGGAGCTGCAGCCCTAGCTGGCGGTGCAGTAATCCTGGCCAAAACGCCGGTTGGCCAACAAATAATCAGTGAGGTTGAGGATGGTCTAACGAGTCAGAAAAAGACTGGTTATCAATTAACTGAACATATTCAAAAATATTACAAAACAACTCTTGTTTGAATCGTAATTTTTTAGTTTTTTGCCTTCAATTAAGGAACCCCCCCCATGAATCTGACACGCAAATTATCTGCCAATAATTCTCCTGCCACCTCGAACAGTCACTTAATCGCGCATTTATCCCGTGGACTGGATAATCTCATCCCGACGATGGATCGGCGGGCGTTTTTAAAGCGCTCTGGGCTAGGCGTTGGAGTTGGATTAGCTGGAACGCAATTGACCTTAGTCAAAAAAGCCAAGGCGATGGGCTCTAAACCAAGTACTGGGGAGCAGGGTATCGTGGTCCGAAGGACTATTTGTAGTCACTGTTCGGTAGGTTGTGCGGTGGACGCGGTGGTGGAAAACGGTGTTTGGACTCGCCAAGAGCCAGTGTTTGATTCTCCGATTAATATGGGTTCCTACTGTGCGAAAGGTGCTGCACTGCGTGAGCATGGTCACGGCGAATATCGCTTGAAATACCCCATGAAGTTAGTCGATGGTAAATACAAAAGAATTTCTTGGGAGACGGCACTAGACGAGATCTCTGCCAAGATGAAAGATCTCAAGAAAGAGCATGGCCCCGATTCTTTATTTTTTATTGGGTCCTCGAAATTTAATAATGAGCAGGCTTATTTGCTCCGCAAATTTGTATCCTTTTTCGGTACAAATAATACGGACCATCAGGCTCGAATTTGTCACTCAACTACGGTCGCTGGGGTAGCTAATACTTGGGGCTATGGGGCGATGACGAATAGTTACAACGATATGCAAAACGCCAAAGCTGCGATGTATATTGGGTCGAATGCTGCTGAGGCGCATCCGGTATCGATGTTACATTTATTGCACGCTAAAGAAAATGGTTGTAAGGTGATTGTGGTCGATCCTAGGTATACGCGGACTGCTGCGAAATCAGACCAGTACGTGCGCATTCGTTCTGGCTCAGATATACCGTTTTTATATGGTGTTTTGTATCATATTTTTAAAAATGGCTGGGAAGATAAAGCTTACATTAATGACCGTGTTTACGGTATGGATCAGATTAAAAAAGAGACCTTAGCCAATTGGGATCCAAAAACAGTGGAAGAGGCCTGTGGTGTTCCTGAAGCCCAGGTATATCAAGTAGCTAAGACAATGTCTGAAAATCGTCCATCTACATTTGTATGGTGTATGGGCCAGACCCAGCATACAACTGGTAATGCGATTGTTCGGATGTCATGTATAGTCCAACTCGCTCTTGGTAATGTGGGCAAATCAGGTGGTGGAACGAATATTTTTAGGGGGCATGACAATGTCCAGGGCGCCACAGACGTTGGCCCTAATCCAGATTCATTGCCTGGTTATTATGGTTTAGCAGCGGGCTCTTGGAAACACTTTGCCAAAGTTTGGGACGTGGATTATGAGTGGATTAAGGCCCAATATTCGCCTGGCATGATGGAGAAGTCTGGCACGACGGTTTCGCGTTGGGTTGATGGTGTGCTTGAGAAGAATGAGTTAATTGATCAGCCGGCCAATATCAAGGGGCTATTTTTCTGGGGGCATGCACCTAACTCTCAGACTAGAGGCCCTGATATGAAGACAGCCATGGACGCTCTTGATCTCTTGGTAGTGGTTGATCCGTATCCAAGTGCGACCGCCGCAATGGCTGCGATGAAGTCCGAAGGGTCCAAACCAAATACCAATCGTAGCGTATATTTGTTGCCAGCCGCAACCCAATTTGAGACGGTTGGATCTTGTACTGCATCGAATCGTTCCTTGCAATGGCGGGAAAAAGTGATTGACCCGTTATTCGAGTCGATGCCTGACCATGTGATTATGCAAGCGTTTGCTGATCGCTTAGGTTTTGGTACAGAGTTATCGAAAAATTTCAAAATGTTAGATTCTAAGTTTGCGGGTAAGAGTTGGAAAGAGCCTGAAGTGGAATCCATTTTGGGCGAAATCAATAGATCTGTTTGGACCATTGGGTACACTGGTCAAACGCCTGAGCGCCTGAAAGCGCACATGCGGAACATGCACTTATTTGATCCCAAGACCTTGAAATCCAAAGGCGGAAAAGATTCCGTCAGTGGCTACGATACAACTGGCGATTACTATGGTTTGCCTTGGCCTTGTTATGGCAATGCCGAATTAAAGCATCCTGGAACACCTAACCTCTATGACAATAGTAAGCATGTGATGGATGGTGGAGGAAATTTCCGGGCAAACTTTGGTGTTGAAAAAGACGGCGTATCTATTTTGGCAGAGAACGGTTCGCATTCAAAAGGTGCGGATATTAAAACGGGATATCCAGAATTTGACCATATTCTTCTCAAAAAACTTGGATGGTGGAATGATTTAACTGAAGCTGAGCAAAAAGCGGCTGAGGGTAAAAACTGGAAGACAGATTTATCAGGTGGTATTCAACGCGTCGTTTTAAAGGTACATGGTTGTCATCCTTTTGGTAACGCCAAAGCCAGAGCCGTAGTCTGGAACTTCCCAGACCCAGTGCCAAAGCATCGCGAGCCTTTATATGGAACTCGGCCTGAGTTGACTGCCAAGTATCCTACGCATGCTGATAAGAAAGCTTTTTGGAGACTACCAACCCTTTATAAGACCCTTCAGGACAAGAATATTGCTGATAAGATTTATGAAAAATTCCCAATCATTTTGACCTCGGGTCGGCTGGTTGAGTATGAGGGTGGCGGTGAGGAAACACGTTCTAATCCGTGGTTGGCCGAATTACAGCAAGAAAACTTTGTAGAGATTAATCCAAAAGCAGCGGCTAGCCGGGGTATTAAGCAAAATGATTACGTTTGGGTCAAGAGCCCGACTGGCGCCAAAATTAAAGTGCGTGCTCTAGTGACAAACCGGGTGGACGAGGAACATGCGTTTATACCGTTTCACTTCTCTGGTTGGTGGCAGGGTAAAGATATTTTGGATGCTTATCCAGATGGTGCCCATCCCATTGTTCGTGGTGAAGCAGTAAACACCGCTACGACATATGGCTATGACAGTGTGACGATGATGCAAGAGAGCAAGACGACTGTTTGCCAAATTGAAAAGTTTGCCTAAAACCCGATCATAATTAAAGGAAAAAATCATGGCAAGAATGAAATTTATCTGTGATGCCGAGCGTTGTATTGAATGCAATGGCTGCGTAACGGCGTGTAAGAACGAACACGAAGTTCCTTGGGGTGTAAACCGTCGGCGTGTAGTTACTATCAATGATGGTGAGATAGGCGCTGAGAAGTCTATTTCGGTGGCTTGCATGCATTGTTCGGACGCCCCTTGTATGGCAGTTTGTCCGGTAGATTGTTTCTACAGGACTGATGAAGGGGTGGTTTTGCATAGCAAGGACACCTGTATAGGGTGTGGATATTGTTCTTACGCTTGCCCATTTGGGGCGCCACAATTTCCAAGTCAGGGGACTTTTGGTTTGCGCGGCAAAATGGATAAATGTACATTTTGTGCTGGTGGTCCTGAAGAAAATGGTTCCAAAGCAGAGTTTGAAAAGTACGGCCGCAATCGTTTATCCGAGGGTAAATTACCTGCATGTGCTGAGATGTGCTCCACTAAAGCCTTGTTGGCTGGTGATGGTGATGTGATTTCAGATATTTTCCGCAATCGCGTAACGAATCGTCAGACGCATGGTAAAGCTGCGGGTGGCGATGTGTTTGGCTGGGGTACAGCTTATGGTAAGCCTAAAAAAGATGATAAAGCTGCGCCAACTGGAGCAAAGTCATGAGATTAACTAAAGCGATCATTAGTTTAAGTTTTATTTTCGGATTAGTTGCTTGCTCTGAGAGTTCTCAGGCTCTAAAGGCCAGTCAGTCAGATGTTGCGGCTTATCAGGGTGCTAAGAATGGTTTTGTTGACAAGAACTGGACCCCTGGTGATAAAACGAGCTGGGAAAACCAGTTACGAGTTAGGGCGCAAATTCAAGATGAATACACGCGGTCTAAGTAGTCTCTGGAGCACCATAAGGATATGACGATGAATATAATCAAAAAAGTCTTGCAGACCTTGGGTTTTTTATGGATTTTTGCTGTGGTCATTACCCAAGCCCATGCTCAGGCCACTTCACCTGCGGCTCCCCCGGCAGTGGAGTCTGCAAATATTATGGATATCCCCAAAGGTTCGGACGCTGCTGCGCAGCGCGAGCGTGAACAAACGCAGCCGGCGAATAATTCACCATTTTGGCGTGCACTTAATAGTGATCAAGCCCATTACGTGAGTATTCCCGATAAGGAAGCTGGAGTTCTCATTCAAAAGGGTGGGCAAGAATGGCGCCTCATTCGTAATGGTGTGATTACCGTTTTTGGTGGGTGGTTAATAGTGCTGATTGCCGTAGCAATTTTGGCTTTTTACTATCTGAAAGGTGAAATTAAGTTAGAACATCCTCGCACGGGCAAGCGTATTGAGCGCTTCACTTCGGTTGAGCGTCTAACACACTGGACGATGGCATTTAGTTTTGTTGCCTTGGCTATTTCTGGTGGGTTAATCATGTTTGGTAAGTTCTTATTATTACCAATTATTGGCTCATTCTTATTTGGCTCACTCATGTTCGTCATGAAAAATCTGCATAACTTTGTAGGCCCTTTATTTACAGTGAGTGTGGTCGTATTTTTTGTTTTGGTTGTGAAGGATAATTTTCCGGGTAAAGGTGACTGGGCATGGATTCGTTCCTTAGGTGGTGCTCTTGGACACGCCCCTGCCGGCAGGTTTAATTTTGGTGAAAAACTGTGGTTCTGGTTAGGTATGACGATTCTGGGTTTGATTGTTTCTGCTTCGGGATGGGTTCTTGACATGATTGTGCCGGGAGTATCATACTGGCGCGATACGATGCAATTAGCAAATATCATCCACGGTGTTTCTGCAGTTCTCATCATGGCAGTTGCTCTGGGACATATTTATATTGGTACGATTGGTACTGAAGGCGCCATTGATGGCATGAAGACCGGTTACGTTGATGAATCATGGGCGCGACAGCACCATTCAGACTGGTTAGCTGATATTGAAACTGGAAAGATTCCAGCATCACGTGAGCCAGAGAACTCGACGAGTAGTAATATTGCAAAAAAAATTCTAAGGAGTACAACATGAAAAGAATCAACCAGGTAACGACAGTTTTTTGTCTAAGTCTAATCATTTGCTCTGCCAATGCCAAGTTGCCAGCCCCGACGCCTGAGGCGAAGGAAGCTACTGCTCTAGCGGCTGCAAAGACTGCGCATGGCAATAAAGTTGCTGATTATCAGCTTTGCATGGCGCAGGATAAAGTTGCCCGGACTTATGCGACTCGACCTAAGGCAGGCGAAAAACCTGTTGAAGTTCCGGCCTGTAAAGATCCGGGTAAGTTTGAGCCACCAGTGGTAGTTGCGGTTGCCCCGCCTACTGCGCCGGCTGCGGCGGTAGCACCCGCAGCACCACAAGCAGCAACGCCAACTCCTCCTGCTGCAACAAGTGCAGCGACGCCGGCTAAAAAATAACGACCTATTTTTTAGATCTGATTTACGCGCCCTAGTTGGGCGCGTTATTCTTTCAAATGACCTCTATTTATTACCCCCAACTTACCAATAACGCTTTACCGGTCACGCATGCCATTGAGGTTATCGATGAGCAGGGTAGGACCCAATCAATTGAAATACCAGGAGAGCGACCGCTTACTATTTATTTAGATAAAAAAGAATTGGTCACTTTAATGACACTCGGGGGTGCACCTGAAGCCTTGGTTTTAGGCTATTTGCGACATCAAGGATTAGTGCAAAATATCGAGGATATTGAGAGTGTTCAGGTTGATTGGGAAACCGAATCAGTGGCCGTTAAAACTTGGCGACAGGCCCCGAATATTGATCAAATTACGCGAAAAAAAACAGTCACTACTGGTTGCGGTCAGGGGACAGTTTTTGGTGAATTTATGTCCTCCGTTGCTGATATTTCTTTAAATCCAGAGGCACGACTATCTCAAACAGCTATTTATGCGGTGGTTGAGAAAATCCGTCATCATCCTTCAATTTATAAACGCGCTGGTTCAGTACACGCTTGTGCAGTTTTTAAAAACGGCCCTACTGGGATTGAATTACTTTATTTTATAGAAGACGTTGGTCGGCACAACGCTGTGGATGCTATTTCTGGTTTGATGTGGCTAGATCGGCAAAGCGGCGAATCGCTAGTCTTTTATACGACAGGAAGACTGACCTCCGAAATGGTCATTAAGGGTGGGCAAATGGGGATTCCCTTTTTAATGACGCGCTCTGGTGCGACTGAAATGGGTTTATCTTTAGCTCAGCAAATTAATTTATGTATCTTAGCTAGGTGCTCTGGACGGCATTTTTTGGTTTATCAAGGCGCGCAGAGAATCATTTTTGATTGTTTAGCGACAAGTTCTTCAGACGCTCTTTAATAAGAGGCCTCGCAGACTGTTTACAATACGTATATGACAATTAAATCTGACCGTTGGATCCGACGTATGGCGCAAGATACTGGCATGATTGAGCCATTTGAGCCTGGACAAATTCGCCAAGATAGCAAGGGCCAAAAAATTGTAAGCTATGGCACTTCGAGTTATGGCTACGATATTCGTTGCGCTCCGGAATTTAAAATTTTTACCAATATTAATAGTACGATTGTTGATCCAAAGAACTTTGATGAAAAATCTTTTGTTGATTTTCATGGAGATGTTTGTATTATTCCGCCGAATTCTTTTGCATTAGCAAGAACCATTGAGTATTTTCGAATACCTCGTAATGTTTTGACGATCTGTGTTGGAAAAAGTACTTATGCGCGTTGTGGGATTATTGTCAATGTGACGCCATTTGAGCCGGAGTGGGAAGGTTATGTGACGCTCGAGTTCTCTAATACGACCCCGCTACCAGCGAAGATCTATGCCGGGGAGGGGTGCGCTCAAGTATTATTTTTTGAGAGCGATGAGGTTTGCCAGACGTCCTATAAGGATCGCGGGGGAAAATACCAGGGGCAAGTTGGGGTAACTCTACCAAAAGCTTAAAATCAACTCGGTTTGTCATTTTCGGTAGTTAGAATGAGTACGTCCTGCATTGGTAGGTTTGCAGCGAAATTTAAATAATAGGCTATTAATAATAGAAACCTGAAGGTAATTTCTATTTATTTTGACAATGTCGATCAATTAACCAAAGGGTAGTCATGAAATTAAAATTTCCAATTGTTGTGATTGATGAAGATTTTCGTTCGGAAAATATTTCCGGTTCTGGAATTCGTGACTTAGCTGAAGCAATTGAGTCTGAGGGTATGGAAATTCTTGGGTTAACAAGCTATGGCGATTTGACTTCTTTTGCCCAACAAGCCGCCCGTGCATCGTGTTTTATTTTATCGATTGATGATGAGGAGTTTTTAGAATCTGACCACGGTGGGATTGAGGTCGTTATTGAAAATCTTCGTAACTTTGTTCGCGCTGTGCGTAAGCGGAATGAAGACATACCGATATTTTTATACGGCGAAACCAAGACATCGCGCAATATTCCAAATGATATTTTGCGTGAGTTGCATGGCTTTATTCATATGAATGAAGACACTCCAGAATTTGTTGCTAGGCATATTATTCGGGAGGCGAAAGTTTATTTAGACTCCTTAGCGCCACCATTTTTTAAGTCATTAATCCACTACGCGTCGGAAGGTTCGTATTCTTGGCATTGCCCTGGGCACTCTGGCGGAGTCGCCTTCTTAAAAAGTCCAGTTGGCCAAATATTCCATCAGTTTTTTGGTGAGAACATGTTGCGTGCTGATGTCTGTAACGCGGTTGAGGAGCTTGGGCAACTCCTAGATCATACGGGACCTGTGGCGGCTAGTGAACGCAATGCAGCGCGTATTTTTGGTGTAGACCATTTGTATTTTGTGACAAATGGGACCTCCACATCGAACAAAATTGTATGGCACTCGACAGTTGCTGCAGGCGATATTGTGATTGTTGATCGGAATAGCCATAAGTCTGTTTTACATTCAATCATGATGATGGGTGCAATACCTGTGTTTTTGATGCCAACGCGAAACAATTTTGGCATCATTGGCCCAATTCCTAAGGAGGAGTTTGAGTGGAGCAACATTCAGAAGAAGATTGACAACAATCCATTTATCAAAGATAAAAAAGCGTTACCAAGAGTACTAACTATTACCCAAAGTACCTATGACGGGATTGTATATAACGTTGAGATGATTAAATCGATGTTAGATGGTCGGGTAGATTCATTGCATTTTGATGAAGCTTGGTTACCGCATGCGACTTTTCATGATTTCTACAAAAATATGCACGCCGTCGGTAAAGACCGCGCTAGACCGAAAAAGAGTTTAGTCTTTTCTACGCAGTCTACGCATAAATTATTAGCTGGACTCTCGCAAGCATCGCAGATCTTAGTTCAGGACTCCGAGGAAAGAAAATTAGATCCAACCTGTTTTAACGAGTCGTATTTAATGCATACCTCGACGAGCCCGCAATATGCCATTATTGCCTCTTGCGACGTTGCGGCGGCGATGATGGAGCCGCCAGGTGGCACTGCCCTAGTTGAAGAATCGATTGCTGAGGCGCTGGATTTTAGAAGGGCAATGCTCAAGGTTGACGAGGAGTATGGGGACGAATGGTGGTTTAAAGTTTGGGGTCCTGATTCGTT
Organism: uncultured beta proteobacterium; assembly: GCA_903871735.1. GTDB lineage: Bacteria > Pseudomonadota > Gammaproteobacteria > Burkholderiales > Burkholderiaceae > Polynucleobacter. The sequence continues at coordinate 31,869 of CAIQHU010000185.1, forward strand.
TGCAGATGAGGGCTTGGAGCAGTCTGATTGGATGCTCAGGTCTGAGGATAGTTGGCATAATTTTGGAAAACTAGCCGATGGTTTCAATATGTTGGATCCCATTAAGGCTACGATCGTCACACCTGGGATTGATATTGCTGGAAATTTTGGTGAAGAGGGTATTCCTGCGAGTATAGTCACCAAGTATCTAGCCGAGCATGGTGTGATTGTCGAGAAGACTGGGCTTTATTCTTTTTTTATTATGTTCACGATTGGTATTACCAAAGGTCGCTGGAATACGCTCGTTGCAGAGTTGCAGCAGTTCAAGGATCATTATGACAAGAATATGCCTTTGTGGAGAGTATTACCTGAGTTCGCGGCGAAGTATCCGCAGTATGAGCGGATTGGTTTAAAAGACATTGCTAATAAAATTCACGCGTTTTATCGTGAGCACGATGTGGCTCGAATGACTACAGAGATGTATTTATCTGACATGATTCCTGCTATGCCACCCTCAGAGGCTTTTGCCAAAATGGCACATAGAGATATTGAGCGCGTTTCGATTGATGATTTAGAGGGCCGGATTACAGCGATGTTAGTTACGCCTTATCCACCAGGTATTCCTTTACTGATTCCGGGCGAGCGATTTAACCAACGAATTGTGGAATACCTCCAATTTGCGCGGGACTTTAATGAAAAATTTGCTGGTTTTGAGACAGATATTCACGGCCTAGTTAAAGCAGAGCAAAATGGTCGTAAAACTTACTTCGTCGATTGCGTGCGAGGTGAAGACGAGGGTGGGATTTGAGGCTATTCCTTTAAAAGACTTCTTGCTTGTGCAATAGCGGCTAAAACCCGTTCGGGTGCAGTCCCACCAACGTGATTTCTCGAGTTGACGGAGCCTTGCAGTGTGAGTACTGCGGTAATGTCACTCCCAATCATGTCGGGATTACTCAGTGCACAGGCGAGGCGCAATTCAGTTAAGTTTAATTCTGCTAAGTCGACTCCTTTGGAGGCGCAGACTTTTACAGCATTTGCAACAGCCTCATGCGCATCCCTAAAAGGCATACCTTTTTTGACTAAATAATCAGCTAGATCTGTTGCCGTAGCAAAACCTTGTTTGACTGCTGCCAAAAGGTTTGCTTCTTTAAACTCGAGATGGACAACTAGGTCGGCAAAGATACGAAGTGTATCAATGACAGTGCTAGCTGAATCAAATAATGGTTCTTTATCCTCTTGGTTGTCTTTGTTGTAGGCTAGTACTTGGCCTTTCATGAGAGTGAGTAAGCTGATCAGATTACCATTTACTCGCCCAGTTTTACCTCTTGCCAGTTCAGGCACATCGGGGTTTTTCTTTTGCGGCATGATTGAACTACCGGTACAAAATCGATCTGGCAAATTGACAAAACCAAATTGTGGGCTCATCCATAAGATCAGTTCCTCAGAAAATCGAGATATATGGGTCATCACAATTGCACTGGCGGCACAAAATTCGATTGCAAAATCTCTGTCTGAGACTGCATCGAGAGAGTTTTGACAAACCCCGTCAAAACCCAATAATTGCGCAACACGTTCCCGATTAATTGGATAACTAGTGCCCGCTAGGGCAGCAGAACCAAGTGGTAACTGGTTGAGTCGCACTCGACAATCTTGGAAGCGGGTTGCATCCCGGTGCAGCATTTCAACATAGGCCATCAAGTGATGCCCAACCGTAATCGGTTGCGCCACTTGTAAATGGGTAAAGCCAGGCATGATCGTATGGGCATGCTTTTCTGCTAGGTCGCAAAAACTTCGTCTGAGGGTGGTCAGTTGGCTGAGGATTTCGTCAATGGCATTTCTTAGCCACAAACGAATGTCCGTCGCCACTTGGTCATTACGGGACCTAGCCGTATGCAATCTTTTACCCGCATCGCCAATCAGACTTGTCAAGCGTGCTTCAATATTTAAATGAACGTCTTCTAAATTTAATTGCCAAGTAAAATGTCCCTGTTGTATTTCTTGTAATATTTGTTGTAGGCCAGAGTTAATTTGTGCAAAGTCCGTCGGGCTAATAATGCCCTGTTCGGATAGCATTTGAGCATGGACTAATGAACTTTGGATATCCACCTCTGCTAGGCGATAATCAAAGTTAATCGAGGCTGTATAACGTTGGACGAGTTCAGAAACTGGTTCGGAGAAGCGCGCTGACCAGGCCTGTGTTTTATTATCGAGTGAATGTTTGGAAGATGACATGATTACTAGTATATTGCCCCCGGAGCGGTTAGTCATCGCTTCTCGTGAAAGTCGCTTAGCCATGTGGCAGGCAAAACACGTTCAAGCCCTTTTAAAAAGCCTTTATCCGCAATGTGAGATTAGTATTTTGGGGATGACCACAAGGGGTGATCAAATTTTAGACAGAAGTTTGTCTAAAATAGGTGGTAAAGGCTTATTTATCAAGGAGTTGGAAACAGCCTTGGCAGATGGACATGCTGATTTAGCCGTGCATTCTTTAAAAGATGTGCCCATGGATATGCCGGAGGGATTTAGTTTAGCGGCCATTTTAGAGCGTGCAGACCCTCGGGATGCGTTCATATCAAACCACTATGATGCTCTTGCCCAGATGCCCTCTGGGGCTGTCGTAGGTACTTCGAGCTTAAGGCGTGAGTCGCAGATACGAAAAGCCTATCCACATTTAATTATTTCGCCATTACGTGGTAATTTAGACACACGTTTAGCCAAGTTAGACCGTGGCGAGTTTGATGCGATGATTTTGGCAGCTGCTGGTTTAACCAGGTTAGACCTCACAGCTCGGATTAAATCCCTGATTACTCCGGAAGAGTCTTTACCTGCCGCTGGGCAGGGGGCATTAGGAATTGAAATTCGATCCGATCAAGTGCAAATAGCTGCGTGGTTACGCCCATTAGTTGATGACCTAGCGACCTGGCAAGTCAGCGCTGAGCGGCAAGTTTCCAGAAGGCTTGGGGGGTCTTGTGAGATCCCGATTGCCGCCTATGGGCGCTGGCACAATGACCAAGAATTGTATTTAAAAGCCTTGGTTGCTAGCATTGATGGTAGAGAAATGATTGAGTCTAGCTTGACAAAGACGGTCACTAGTTCGGCTCAGGCAGTTTTTTTGGGAGATCTTATTGCTGATGATTTGATTGCCAAGGGTGCTAAGGAGCTCATTCAGTCTCTTGGACAGCCTTAGTGAGAGAATATTCCGCGATCATTGTCACACGCCCACGAGCGCAATTAGAAGCTCTTAGGAAGGCTATAGGGCAAGAGTTGAGCCAGCTGACAGCAGGTTCGACTTTACCAGTTTTAGGCCTGCCGCTACTCGAGATTGTGCCTTATCGTTCGGCAGAACTAGCGCAAGCAATAGAACGATCGCTCAGGTACGCAGATTTATTGACCTTTGCCAGTCCAAACGCCTTTTTGACATGTGATCAACTATTAGCTGAGTTTGGTTATGCATGGCCAATTGGGCTCAATGTGGCGGTGATTGGTGGCGGCAGTGAGCAAACAATCGATGGTTCACGCTTGGTACCCAAAACCTTGATTAAGCCAACAAATCCTGATAAATGGGATTCTGAGGGTTTGTGGGAGACCCTAAAGGATTTCAATGAAAGTTGGCAAGGACAACAGGTGGTGATGATTCATGGCGATGGTGGTCGGGCTTTATTAGCACAGCGGTTATCCGAGGCGGGGGCGCTAGTCGATGAATTTTCAGTCTATCAAAGGCAGGGCTTACCAGAAAGTGATCCGTCATGGCGTGCCATGCAACTTTTGTATGATGAGCAATTTTGCCAGTTAGATCAGGCGCCTATTTGGATTTTAAGCTCCTCACAAGCTTGCCAATTTTTAGGGCAGGGTATTGGCCGTTTAGGGATATCAAAGGGCTGGCTAGATGCATCCCTAGCTTTAGTGACCCATTATCGGATTGGCCAAGCGGCTAGGGCAATTGGTTTTTCTCGGGTTGAGGAGCTCACACCTGGGGATGAATCGATTGCAAAATATGTCGCAAAAATAGTCCAGCGAGCGTTATGATAGCGTGACTTGATGAATCACAACCTCTCCAATAAAAACCGAATTAGAATCTGTCATAAAGTCCAAGTCTATGCGTGAAGCCAACATATCCAACAACAGTATATTACCTAGTTCAAAAATTTCGTTTCTCATGATGGTGCTGGTCATTGTTTTGGGTTGCTTAGTCGCGTATTTAGGTTTTTACCTATATGAGGTGACAAAAAAAGTGCAATTATTAGAAGTGACAGCCTTAAAAAACGATCGACAGATCGGTAGTTTTAATCAAATTTTAGGGCGATCCATTGATCCAAATCAAGCCGATGTCATGATGCAATCACCCGTGGAGTTCAAGGCGAGTATAGAAGCCTTTCAGCAGTTAACCAGCTTATTATCAGAGGTGCATTTACTCAGTGCTAATCCATTAGAGCCGCAAGCGAAAAAATTACTCATACAACCTGTCGCATCCCCAAAGGAAGCGCAAGCCAAGGGTAGTGGAAATGCCGAAATGCGCTGGTGGGGGCAGATACTCCAGCATGTTTGGATACCTTTGAAAGATTTTTTTCAGCAGGTGGTGATGATCCAAGTAATGGATACGTCGATTGATCAACTAGCGATAACGGGTGGAGAGCAACATATTTTAAGAAGTGAGTTGAAGATTCGTCTACTAGCTGCTCGGCAACTTTTATTGAATGGTTTGGTCCGCGATACCCAACGCGAATTAGTCGAAATTCGTCGGGTTGTAGTCAATCATTTTGCCGTCCAACAACCATCTGTAAAAGAATTTATTAGTAGCCTTGACGAGATCAAGAATAATTTAGACAAATTACCTGAGGCGCTTTCGCCTGATTTAAATTTACCAAAAGAGAAGAAATAATGCGTGTAGTCATTTGGTTAGTTTTATTATCAGTTGGAGCGGTATTAGCTGCTTGGATTTTAGATAATAATCAGGGTCACATTACGATGTATTGGAATTTATATCGAATTGACTTGAGCATGAATTTATTTATTATTTTGCTCTTCGTTGGCTTTTTGGGCTGTTTTATTCTTTTTAGTTTTTTGAGTAGTATCTTTAACCTGCCTGTTCGGGCCGAACAATATCGTGCCCAACAGCGGGCAATGAGAGCCAGTCGTGAACTAGCAGTTGCTGTGGACCATTTATTTGCTGGACGTTTTTTAAAAGCTATAAAGTCAGTGCATGTTGTTACGCAGTTTTCTGAAACTGCAGAATATGGTCGAATGATTGCAGCGCAGGCATATCATCAGCTCAATCAAACGGCTCAGCGGGACGCTGAACTTGAAAAAATCACTGGCTTTGCGCACCAGCAGGCTAAGTTAGTGATGCTTGCGCAGATGCAAGTAGAGGATCGTAATCCGCGCGCGGCTTTAGCCACGATTGCGCAATTACAAGGCGGCGGCGCTAGACAATTTATTGTGCAGCGCATTGCCTTATTAGCCCATCGCAGATTAGAAAACTGGCCTGAGGTTGTGCGTCTTGCTAACAATTTAGTTAAACGGCAATTTTTACCCGCACTAGTAGGTCAAGCTAGAATTCAGGAGGGGCTAACCCAGTGGATCAAAAGTAAAAATATTTCCAAGGATCGGCTCTTGCAAGAGTGGCAAGAATTTGGTGAGCAGGATCAAGTTGATCCCCATTGGGTTCGGTTATTTGCAGAGGGATTTATACGTGTAGGGGAGCACCAAAAAGCCAAACAGATTCTGGAAAAAGTGATCCCGCACGAGCCCAGTTTTGCGCTAGTGATGCTGTACTCCAGGTGCGCTGATAAAAAAGCCCATTCAACCGTCTTAGCTTTAGCATTAATACACCGCGTAGAGCAGTGGTTACTCCAAGACCCTGCGCAGCCAGCGCTCCATTTAGCGCTGGGTTTACTGAGTGTGGAGCAACAGTTATGGGGTAAAGCGATTGCGAGTTTGCAGCGTGTTTTAGACTCGCCAAGAGCAGATCAAAAAATGCTTCTACAAGCCCATCTATCCTTTGTACAAATATATGAGGAACTTGAGGATGATGAAAAAAGCGCAGAGCACCGAAAAAATGCACTACGCTTTTTTACAACAAAGGCTAGTTAGACTGTTTAATTAACGGCCTTTAAACGCTGGTTTTCCAAATGATTTACCACTTCTTTCCCGGCCGGGGGCATGATTACTTCGCGAGCCTGCAAAACGCTCTTCTGGTTTGGCACCGGCATTGCCAGGCTTGGCAACAAAGTCGCCAAATGGTTTTGCTGGAGTTTTAGTAGGAACATAGGTCTTGGGTTCGGTCTTACGATCTTCGCTACGCTGACCTTTGCCATATTTACTACCTTTCGATTCGTCGCTTGGCGCCCTTTTTTCGCCACCACCAAAGCCACTACCAGCAAATGCTGAACGGTTTGGCGCTCGGCCACGACCACCACCGCCACCACCGCCACCACTGCGGTTTGCTGAGCGCGGTCCTGAACGAGAGTGGCTAGAGGTCTCGGGTTTTTTTTGTGGCTCTAAACCAGGAATCACAGACGCTGCAAGAGTTTGCTGAATGAAGCGCTCGATTGCTCGAATTTTGATACGTTCACTATGCTGGGCAATCGTGATTGCTGTGCCGCTTCTACCTGCGCGACCGGTACGTCCGATGCGGTGGGTATAGTCTTCTGGCTTCATTGGGAGGCCAAAATTAATAACATGGCTAATGGTTGGAACATCGATTCCACGAGCAGCAACATCGGTTGCCACTAAGATTTTAGTCACACCTTTACGTAAAGAATCCAGTCGACGATTTCGAACTGCCTGAGGCATTGCGCCGTGGAGCGCGCTGGCAGCATAACCGTCAGCTCGCAGGTTTTCAGCAATATCTTCGCTTTCAACTTGCGTACTTGCAAAAATAACAGCTTGATCTAGCGTTGGATCAGCCAACCAGTGGCGTAGGATTTTATGTTTATGCGCCACGCTATCTGCCCAGTGCATCGTTTGGGTAATACTCGCGTGGACATCACCGGCGTGCGCTAATTCAATCCGCGTAGGATTGTTGACCAGTTCATGTGCTAACTCCATAATTCGTGGAGCGAAGGTTGCTGAAAACATGAGGGTTTGTTGTAAGGTTTCGCAACGCCGATGGATTGCCTCTAAATCATCAGCAAAGCCGAGGTCGAGCATACGATCCGCCTCATCGACGACTAGATGTTGCACCTTATCCAGTCGAATTGCTCGACTGTCATTGAGGTCAAGAAGTCGCCCAGGAGTTGCTACAACGAGTTGCGCGCCTTTTATTTGAGCGATTTGTTTACCATAAGGCATACCACCCATGATGGTAGCTACTCGGATACCTCGACAAAATTTCACTAAATCGATTGCATCCGCGGCCACTTGCTGAGCCAACTCGCGCGTTGGACAAAGAATTAAGACTACGGGTTCAGCTCGTCCTGGGATGGGCTTACCAGTTGGATTACTTGCAATGATTTGATTGAGCAGAGGCAATAAGAACGCGGCAGTTTTTCCGCTACCGGTTTGACTACTAACCATCAGATCGCCGCCAAAAATCGCAGTTGGAATAACTTGTTCTTGGACGGGGGTAGCAAAGGTAAAGCCTAAGGCTTCAACTGCTTGTAAAAGGGGTTCAGCTAAAAGAAGTTCTTTAAATGTAACGGACATATCTATTCACACCCCGTTTAGGGTGTCTCCAAAGTTGGCATCAGCATAGTTTAGGCATGATGCACATGGTCAAAAGGCATCGACCATCAACATTTGGAGTAGGCTCTAAAACAAATACAACGTTGTTTTAGGCGAACAAGATATGACTCTTGTTACGGCTACGTCTTGAAGACTTACAGACAAATCTAAAGGTTTACACCTAAAAGAATTAATATGCGTCAGGGTGCTGGGGACGATGAAATATACAACAAATTGGATTATGCACGAAAACATTAGGGTTGTCCCTAATATTTTGATAAATATCTGAAATATATTAAATTTTTGAAGTTTTGAGGATCTTCATGAGGCGTTGAATCCTTTTACCATAGGGCGGATGCGCTAATCGAGTCCCCCCTAAAGCCCGAATACCCAAAAAACCACGCATGCTGAGAACTGGCTTAAAGTGGCTAAATGTATCAAAACCATGTTTGCCATGATTCGAGCCCATGCCACTTGCCCCCAATCCTCCGAAGGGGAGGTTTGGATTACTGTAATGTAACAAGGTGTCGTTACAAGTAACCCCCCCGGATTGCGTTTTTTCGAGTACTTCAGCGCGCAGTTTAGCGTTATTTCCAAACCAGTACAGGGCCAGCGGGGTTGGTAAATGATTAATCCAGTCTATCGCTTCGGACAACGAGTCATAGCAGATGATTGGTAGAATCGGGCCAAAAATTTCTTGGGTTGTCACGAGTGCTTTGCTAGGGGGGGTTAACACTAAACTTGGCATAAATGGGTAATCAATCGGGGTGGTGTCATATAAAGGGACCACTTGTCCACCACGTTGAGATGCATCAGTTAATAGGTTTTGCCAACGGTCTAGTTGCAGTGCATCGATCGGATGGGTGAGTCCACTGCCAGAAGGGTACATGATTTGTAAAGACTTCTTCAGCGCCTCGATCAGAGGCTTTTCTTGGTTTCTTGGAACTAATAGATAGTCAGGTGCAATGCAGGTTTGCCCAGCATTGAAAAATTTTCCATAAATAATACGACGAGCTGCATCGTCAAGAGCGGCACTTTGGTCGATGATAACTGGGGACTTGCCACCCAATTCTAGGGTTACTGGCGTTAAATTAGCCGCTGCAGCCTGCGCAACTAATTGACCAACACGGGTACTGCCGGTAAAAAATAAATGATCAAACGGCAGATCTGCAAAGGCTTGAGCTACTTGCTGATTGCCTGTAATAATAGATATTTCGATGGGGTTGAAATACTGTGCAATGAGTTTGGCAAGATAGCCAGAAGTTCTTGGGGAGCGTTCAGACGGCTTAAGCCAGACTTGATTTCCAGCAGCAATAGCGGCAATCGCTGGGCTGAGTGCAAGACTCAGAGGATAGTTCCACGGGCTCATAATCCCCACGATTCCCTTTGGTTCGGGTAATAACTCACTCCTACTAGGCCAAAGGTGTATTGGTGTTTTAATGGGGACTGGTTTAGTCCACATTTCTAAATTTTTTACAGCCAGATTTGCGGCTTGCCTAATCGTAGTCAATTCAGCTAATTGTGTTTCAATGATGTTACGGAAGCCAAAGTCAGCTTGAATCACTTTGCAGATATTTTCTTCATTTTCATTTAGCATAGTAACTAAACGTAAAATACGATTTTTTCTGGCTACCAAAGATGGTCGTGGTTCGTTCCAGTAAGCTTGCTTTAATTGTTCAAAGTCAAAAAATAATGTGTTCATAAATTACTAGGTAAATACAATGAGTCAATCGAATAATGTGTTGGGATCCAAACAGTTAGCTACGCTTGGTGGTGGTTGTTTTTGGTGTTTAGACGCTGTTTATCAAGAATTGGTAGGCATTCATCGAGTAGTTTGTGGATACGCTGGCGGCCATGTTTTAAATCCTGATTATGAAAGTGTTTGTCGTGGCATCACTGGGCATGCCGAAGTGGTACAACTCCATTTTAATCCTGAGGAGATTTCTTTTCGACAAATCTTAGAGGTATTTTTTGTGATTCATGATCCAACCACTTTAAATCAGCAGGGGCATGATATTGGATCACAGTATCGTTCGGTCATTTATTGCGAGGATGATGATCAAATGAAGGAGTCGTCACAGATTATTCAAGAACTAGCTCTTCAGGGCGTATATCGAGAACCCATTGTGACAGAAATAAAGACAGCTCCCATGTTTTATGCTGCGGAGGATTATCATCAGAATTATTTTGCAACCCACCCACACCAAGGTTATTGCATTGGGGTAGTCGCTCCGAAGGTGGAAAAATTTAGAAAAACCTTTATTCAACTCCAAAAAAATAAATAAGCTAGCACTGCGCTAAGTGGTGATTGCAGGATTTTTCCTAGGGGGCTAGACGACGCATGTGCCAACTATTCTCCTGGAAAGAAAAGGCTATTCGGTCATGTAAGCGAGATGCCCGACCTTGCCAAAACTCTATTTTATTGGCTTTGACTTTGTAACCTCCCCAGTGGGGTGGTCGTGGCGGCGTGTTGCCATAAAGTTCTTTAAACTGCTCTTCTTGAGTAACCAAAAATTCACGGTTCGGAATGACTTGACTTTGTGGCGAGGCCCAAGCACCAATTCTAGATTCGATCGGTCTAGAGTGGTAATAGGCATCACTCCGAGAGGAATCTAATTGGGAGGCGACGCCCTCAATTCGAACTTGCCGCTCAAGTTCATGCCAGAAAAATAAAAGTGCCACATTTGGATTGTTGGCAATCTCATGACCTTTTTGGCTTGTGTAATTTGTATAAAAGATAAAGGAGTCTTCTGTGATCCCTTTTAGAAGTACAATCCTAGCGCTAGGTAGGCCATTTGATGAGATGGTGGCTAAGGTCATCGCATGTGGTTCAGGGCATTTTGCAGCAGAGGCTTGCTCAAACCAGCTTTGAAATTGCAGTATAGGGTTTTGGGCAATATCTTCTTCAGATAAGCTGCCTTGTGAGTATGTTTTTCTTAAATCAGCTAAATTAGTCATTGATAGAGTATAGCGAGTCATGAATAATTCGAAAAGTGTTCCAGAGCAACAATTAGAGTCTTTGGTCGGGGTCGACCCGAATCAACGTCGCTTGGGGGGAGTAGCTCGACTATTTGGTGAAGACGGTTTTGCAGCATTACAAAAGGCCCATGTTTTGGTGGTTGGTTTGGGCGGGGTTGGCTCTTGGGCGGCCGAGGCACTGGCTAGAAGTGCAGTTGGTGAGATTACCCTGATGGATTATGACCATATTTCCATGAGTAACGTCAATCGTCAACTGCATGCCATTGAGGGTGATTTTGGTAAATCGAAAGTGGCAGCGATGGCAGATCGACTTTTAGCTATAAACCCTGATTTGAAGGTTCATCAGTTAGACCATTTTATCAAACCTGACAATGTTGGGCAGTATGTTTTGCCTGGCATGGCGGTCCTTGATGCGACAGATGACATATTGAGTAAGGTGGCGATGGCGGTTTGGTGCGTCAGACAAAATAGCGCCTTTGTAATGAGTGGTGCTGCAGGTGGAAAGCTTGATCCTACTCAAATTAGTATCGATGATTTATCAAAGACTACGCATGATCCTATTCTGTCAAAAATTCGTGGGATTTTAAGAAAATCATATGGCTTTGAGTCTGACCCTAAAAAGAGGATGCGGGTGCGAGTCGTTTATTCTGGAGAATCTAGGATAAGTCGCTCACAGGGCGGATTATCCTGCGCGGGTTATGGCTCGACGGTGACTGTAACGGCTAGTTTTGGCTTTGTAGCGGCGGCAGAACTCATGAATCAAATTATGCGTTTACATAAATCGGTCTAAAACTTTTTTACTAAACTTATCGAGATTTTTTTTATTTCGAATTAAATATTGGATACCATTGGCATCGGTGATTAATAGATCTTCTTCACTGACCCGGCGAATATCTTGTTCAGATTTAAGTTTTAGGCGAGTTTTACCTCGATTGGTATGCACGTCCCAAATACTCGGTAGTGCAAAGGTGTTGAGATGTACTATTTTTTCAATTTCTGGGATGAACTCAAAAAAAGATAACTCTGTTTGGATTAACTCTTTGAGGTTGTTTGGCAGTTGACTCAGATCGTTTAACCAGACAAGTTCATGGCCATTTTGATCCACAATTGCAAACCCATGCGATGGATTACTGATTGGAAAAGCCCGAATGATTCGGATACTTGGATGGACAATGCCTTGCGCATCGATTAAGCTAATTGCGCCAAACTGGTCTTTTGTGAGGTTGAAATTGATCATCATGAGGTCTTATTAAATCGCTTGGGCAATTTCTGCGGCATGCCTTGCTTGGGCTTGGTAGAGTAGATAGTATGCTCCTTGCGCACGCATTAATTCGTCATGATTGCCAACTTCCACGATTTCGCCTTTATCTAATACGATGAGTCGATCTGCTTTTCTCAGCGTTGACAAGCGATGTGCAATGGCTAAGGTTGTTCTACCTTGCACTAAATTGTCGAGGGCTTTTTGAATTTCTTTTTCGGTAGTTGTATCGACTGAGGAGGTAGCTTCGTCAAGGATTAAGATTTTAGGGTCAATGAGGAGTGCTCTAGCGATTGAGATACGTTGTCTTTCGCCACCCGATAATGACTGCCCGCGCTCACCCACTAGTGAGTCATAGCCGAGTGGGAGGCGAAGGATAAACTCGTGGGCATTAGCGGCTTTTGCTGCTTGGATAACTTCTTCCTTGGTCGCAGTCGGTTTGCCATAGGCGATATTATCCGCAATCGTACCAAAAAATAAAAAGGGTTCTTGGAGGACCATTCCAAATTGTTGGCGAAGCTCGGAGATGGCAATCGATCTGACATCCACGCCATCGATTTTGACTGAGCCATCGCTGACATCGTAGAAGCGGCAAATCAGGTTCACCAAGGTACTTTTCCCGGATCCACTATGACCAACTAGGCCAATCATTTCGCCGGGCGCGATACTGAGCGTTATATTTTTAGTGACAGCGCGGTTGCCATAGCGAAAACCAACTTGATTCAGCTCAATTTTTCCGCGCACGGGTTGGGTCATTGGAGTTGGGTTTGGAGTATCTGGCACACTGGATTGATGATCTAATATATCGAAGATCCGTTTAGCTCCCGCGGCCGCTTTTTGGGTATGCGAGACGATCCGACTCATCGAGTCCATCCGCCCATAAAACCGACTGATATAAGCTAAAAAAGCCGTTAGTACACCAACGGTAATTGTGTCATGCGCAACTTGATAGATACCAAAGGCCCAAACGACTAAAAGTCCAACCTCGGTGAGAAGAGTGACGGTTGGGGCGAATGAGGACCAAATTCGATTGACACGATCATTGACTTCCAGATTACGTTGGTTGGCTAGAATAAAGCGATTGTTTTCGCGGTCCTCTTGGGCAAAGGCTTTAACTACTCGAATTCCGGGGATTGTATCGGATAGAACATTATTGACCTCAGACCAGTTACGGTCTACTTTTTCAAAGCCAAAGCGCAATTTGTCACGGACAAAATGAATCATCCAAGCGATGAATGGCAGAGGCAGGAGGGTAACGGCAGCTAGGAGTGGATCAATACTGATAAGAATGACGGCGGTCATCAAGAGCATGAGCATATCAGTAAAAAAATCTAATAAATGTAACGACAAGAAGATACAGATCCGGTCTGTTTCATTGCCTATTCGGGTCATTAGGTCACCAGTTCTTTTCGCCCCAAAATACTCCAGTGATAGATGCAAGAGGTGTTGAAATGTTTTGGTGCGCAGCTCCATACCTATACGTTCACTAACAAGTGCCAAGATGTATGTTTTCCACCAGCCAAGTCCCCAGGCACAGCATGCTGCAAGGAGCAGACCTGCAAGGTAGATGCCTGCTAGTTCAAAGTCCATGACTTGGGTTTTTTGAAAAGGAATGAGTACATCGTCCATGAGTGGCATGGTGATATAGGGGGGCACTAAGGTCGCGCCAGTAGAGAGGAGGGTTAGGAAAAAACCGAGGATTAATTCCTTTTTATACGGCTTGGCAAATCTCCAAAGCTTAAAGAGGGTAAGGGTCGATGGGGGAATTTCTGTTTCGGGATCACAATACAGGCATTTTTCTTGGTCTTGGGCAATAGGATTTTGACAAATTTGGCAGGTAAGATGTGGCCCAATATGTTCGGAGTCGAGTCGGCTATTCAAGTCAAGTTGAGATAGAAGAACTGTACAGTTTTCCTTAAATTGGGTAATTGAGGGGTTGAGAGCAAGGGTGTGATGCCAAGCTTGAATACGGCCTTGTGGGCTCATTAATGTGAGGTGACCAACACCTGCATGATCAGAATGTTGGAAATAAGCCCCAGGGGGGATCTGCCAAGTTCCTTCTAGATGGCCGGACTCATGAATTTGATCGATTCGTGCAAAATCATGGGAGGTCTTTTCAGAAAGGATGAGGAGTGCTTTTGCGAAGTGGAGTTGTTGGTTTAAATCGATTTCAACCCAAGTTGATAATGTGGATTCATGCGTTTTACACAATGCTTGCACTGCAGGATTTGATTGCCAGCGTTGGGGGAGCTGTATAGTAGAGATCATTTGGCTTGAAAGAGTTTCATCGAAAAAGTATAGTGCAGACCTACCAACTTCTCCTAATTCATCTCAGATGCTTTAAAAAGGTCGTCGATTCAGGTAAATTAACGCCCTTTCAGATTGATATATTTGTCAACTTTTTTAATTAAAAAGAGTTAAGTAGTTATTATTCCTATGATTACATATTCCTGGCTAATTGCACTTTTCACCTTCTGCGCTAAATCGTCACAAAATGCCCCAACTTTTAGATAAAACCATCAAAATTCTTCAAATGAAGCATATTCGGGGGCCGAACATGTGGTGTTGGGTCGAAGTTGTAGAGGCTTGGATAGATATTGGTGATTTAGAAGACTATCCTTCAGATCAGATTCCCGGCTTTTATGGTCGGCTCGTGCAGGCGATGCCTTCCTTAATTGAACATCGTTGCAGTTATGAGGAGCGTGGTGGATTTTTGAAGCGGGTGGAAGAGGGAACTTGGCCAGTTCACATCATGGAACACCTGACACTTGAGTTACAGGGCTTAGCCGGTTTTGAAGGAGGTTTTGGTCGGGCGCGGGAAACAAATGATCGAGGAATTTATAAGTTGATTGTGGCATCACCGCATGTGCAGGTAACGCAACAAGCGATCGAAGATGCCAAAGGGTTGTTACTAGCGCTCATACAGGATCAGCCTTTTGATTTAAAGCCAGTCATAGATAACTTGCGAGAAATGATTGATGACTTATGTTTAGGGCCTAGTACGAGTTGTATTGTGCAGGCGGGCCATCAACAATCGATTCCGATGATTCGTTTATCTAAGGGTAACTTGGTGCAATTGGGTTATGGCGCTCGTCAAAAACGGATCTGGACTGCAGAAACATCACAAACTAGCGCCATTGCTGAGACTATTTCACGGGATAAGGACTTAACAAAAACGCTCTTAGCCTCGGTTGGACTTCCTGTACCTGAAGGACAGTTAGTTGAGAGTGGGTTGCAGGCCTGGGAAGTTGCTCATGAAATCGGTTTACCAGTTGTGGTCAAGCCGCAAGATGGCAATCATGGTCGCGGAGTGTTTACAAACTTACAATTCCAAGATGAAATTTTAGCGGCCTACGAAATCGCTAAAAATGAAGGAAGTGGCGTTCTAGTTGAAAAGTTTATTTTAGGAGACGAGCACCGTTTGTTAGTAGTTGGCGATCACTTAGTAGCAGCTGCGAAGGGTGAGGCTTGCCGAGTAAAGGGTGACGGCCAACATACTATTTTAGAATTAATTGAGATTCAAATTAACTCTGACCCACGACGAGGAACTTCAGAGGATCACCCATTAAATCCTGTTCGGATTGATTCAATTGCTTTACTAGAATTGAAGGGGCAAGGGTTTGAGCCAACCAGTATTCCGGCGTTCAATCATGAAGTTTTAATTCAGCGTAATGGTAATGTGGCTTTTGATGTAACAGACTTAGTGCATCCTTCGGTTGCTAAGCGGGTTGTCTTGGCTGCAAAAGTAGTTGGGTTAGACATTGCGGGCGTTGATTTGGTTGCAATGGATATATCTAGACCGCTAGAGGAGCAGGGTGCTGCGATTGTTGAAGTCAATGCTGGCCCTGGTTTATTAATGCATTTAAAGCCAGCTAAGGGTAAACCTAGAAAAGTTGGTGAAGCGATCATTCGACATTTATTTCCGCAAGAAGACAATGGGCGTATTCCTATTATCGGGGTCAGTGGTAGTCGCGGAGCCGATGACGTTGCACAGATCTGCGCTTACTTTTTTAACCTGGCCAACCACTATGTTGGACTATCCTGTAAAAGGGGCTTATTTTTAAATCAAAGAATGGTGGAGGCCTCAAGAACCTCAGAATGGGATATTGGTAAACGTATTTTATTAAGTCCAATGGTGAGTGCTGCAGTCGTAGAAACCACTGGAAAAAGTATTATCAATGAGGGTTTGTCATATGACTTATGTCAGATTGGCATTGTTACGAATGTTGATCAGACCATTTTATTTCCTGAGGACTCGATCACTGAGGTCCGTCAACTTTTTTCTGTCTATAGGTCGCAGGTAGATGTTTTGCTGCCAGGGCTTGGGATTGCGATTCTCAACGGTGAGGATGAATTAGTCGTAGAGATGGCCGAGATCAACCCGGGTGCAGAAACGATTTTTTATGGGCTAGAGTTGTCTAGTCCATTCGTCATAGAGCATATTCAAAAAAATGGCAAGTCGGTTCAGGTCAAGGATAACAGCATCCTTTTGATGCAAGGTTCACAGGAGTTGGGCCGATTTGATCTGCAAAATTCAATGTATTTAAAAGACCAGCAAAATACGAATCGCTTATTGAATCTGATGGCTGGGGTGGGAGCTGCTTGGGCATCGCATTTGCCGATGTCGACAATTGAGGTTGGGGTGAATTCGTTTGCCCAAGAAGAGATGGAGGCTTAATTGGAAGCAAGACGAATACGCGCTTTGCGCGGCCCGAACTTGTGGAGTCGGCACACTGCGATTGAGGCAATTATTTTTTGTACGCAAAAAGAATATAGCATTGAGGGGATCGAGAATTTTGAGACACGTTTACGGGCACTATTTCCTCAACTTCGTTTAATGCGAGTTGGTAGTTATAACGAGTTAATCTCTATCGCGCATGTGTTGGAGCATGTCGTTTTGGGTTTACAGGCGCAAGCTGGGTGCCCGGTGACGTTTAGTCGGACGGTAAAAACGAATGAAGAGGGGATTTATCAAGTCATCGTTGAATATAGTGAGGAAGTTGTTGGTCGAAGAGCCTTTCATTTCGCAACCGAATTAATCACAGCGGCGTTGCAGGATAGATCTTTCGATTTAGAAAGTGCTCTCAAGGAGTTGGTCAATATCGATGAAGAAGTTCGTTTGGGTCCCAGCACGGGTTCTATTGTGCAAGCCGCTGTCGAAAAAAATATTCCGTATCGCCGATTAACCCAAGGAAGTATGGTGCAGTTTGGGTGGGGTAGTAAACAAAAACGGATACAGGCAGCTGAAACCAGTGATACTAGCGCTATTGCAGAATCAATTGCACAAGATAAAGAATTAACCAAAGAATTACTGCATGCGGCTGGTGTATCTGTGCCCATGGGGCAGGTTGTTGATAATCCTGACGATGCTTGGAAGGTTGCGCAAAGCCTTGGGAAATCGGTCGTTGTAAAGCCTAAGGATGGTAATCAAGGTAAAGGAGTAGCTGTCAATGTTCATTTAGAAGAGCAAGTCAGGATGGCTTTTAGTGTGGCCCAACAATATGGCTCTAAAGTAATTGTTGAAAGATATATGCCAGGGCAAGATTTTCGACTATTAGTCGTTGGCGATGCTTTAGTTGCGGCTGCTAGGAGAGATCCCCCGCAGGTGATTGGTGATGGGGTACATTCTATCAAGGACTTAGTCGATCAAATCAATTTAGATCCTTTACGGGGTGATGGGCATGCCACGGCACTGACCAAAATTCGGCTTGATGAAATAGCGCTAGCGACTTTAGTAAAACAGAATTTGACTATTGACTCGATTCCAATTCAAGGTGCGCGGGTAGTCCTTCGCAATAATGCGAATCTCAGCACAGGTGGTAGTGCAACTGATGTGACAGAAGATGTGCACCCCGATCTAGCTGCTAGTGCAGTAACAGCTGCCAAGATGGTTGGTTTAGATATTTGTGGTGTGGACGTCGTCTGCGAAGATATTTATAGACCTTTTGAGGATCAAGGTGGCGGGGTGGTAGAAGTTAATGCAGCCCCTGGCTTAAGAATGCACTTAAATCCATCGTATGGGAAAACTAGGCCGGTAGGAGATGCGATTATTTCTTTGATGTTTCCGAATTCTGATAACGGTAGGATACCTGTCGTTACCGTTTCCGGTACAAATGGCAAAACGACCACAGTGCGGTTAATTGCCCATCTTTTACAAGCGCATGGTCATCGGGTCGGAATGACAACTACAGATGGTATTTATATTGAAAATGAGCGGATCGATAGTGGGGATTGTAGCGGACCTAAAAGTGCTCGCAACGTATTAATGCATCCTGAGGTAGATGCGGCAGTTTTTGAAACCGCCCGTGGGGGTATTTTGCGTGAGGGTTTAGGTTTTGATTTCTGTGATGTAGCGGTGATTACCAATATTGGTGAAGGTGATCATTTAGGGATGTCTTATATTGAGACGGTGGAGGAATTAGCACAAGTCAAAAGTGTAATCGTGCGTAATGTTTCCCCTACTGGGGTAGCGGTTTTAAATGCAACAGATCCGATTGTTGCGAAGATGGCTAAAGCTTGTAAAGGAGAAGTTGTTTTCTTCGGAGTACATGCAAATCACCCTGTGATTTCTGCACACCGCGCCCAGGGTAAGCGAGCGATATTTAAAGATGGCGATCATTTAGTGGTCGCTATTGGGAGTGTGGTGGTGCACCGCATTCCATTACAAGAAGTTCCGATCACGCAGGCCGGTCAGATTGGATTTCAGGTCGAAAATGTTATGAGTTCGGTTGCTGCCGCATGGTCTTTGGGGGTTGCTTGGCAAGCGATCGATCTGGCTTTAAAAGATTTTGTCTGTGATGGGCAAAATGCGCCGGGCAGATTTAATCTATTCAAACATCGAGGTGCGACTGTGATTGCTGATTATGGGCATAATCCAGATGCCATACGGGCCTTAGTCCAAGCGACGAATTGCATGCCAGCAAAACGTCGGCATGTGGTTATCAGTGGCGCTGGTGATCGACGAGACGAAGATATTCGAAAGCAAACAAAGATTTTAGGAGAGGCCTTTGATTCGGTCATTCTTTATCAAGATCAATGTCAACGCGGCCGGGCAGATGGAGAAGTCATTGCACTTTTAAAACAAGGCTTAGAAGGCACGACAAAAGTTCGAGAGGTGCAAGAAATTCGCGGTGAGTTTTTAGCTATTGATACAGCTTTAGATCAACTGCAAGCCGATGATTTATGTTTGATTTTAATTGACCAGGTAGAGCAGTCTTTAGATTATTTAAATAAAGTGACCCAGCCCTGATCATTTAATGGATTACATGTTTGTAGGAAACTTCTGATTATTCTGTAGGAAGTTTGAGACTTTTAAAAATAAGCGTATTGATTTACAAGTAATTTAATTCCCCTTATCTTTTTTTTTCGATAAAACTAGCATTTTTGGTATTTCATGGGGCTATTCAACATCCCCATACTTTTTTAGACTCCTATAGTCAATCCTGACTAATATAGGAGTAATCAGTGGAAACACATCAACTAGAAACCGGCGATCAAGCAAATTGTTCGACCTCAGAGCCACATGCATTAAAGAGACATTTAAAAGCTAGGCATATTCGTTTAATGGCATTAGGCTCGACAATCGGTGTGGGCTTATTTTTAGGTTCTGGCACCGCTATTGCGCAAGCTGGACCATCCATTCTCTTAGGCTATTTAATCGCCGGTTTAATGGCTTTTATCGTTTTAAGGGCTCTTGGCGAGATGGCTGTTCATAACCCAGTTGCTGGTTCTTTTGCTCAGTATGCGCATAGTTATATTAGCCCGTTAGCTGGTTATTTAGTTGGTTGGGGCTATTGGTTTTATTGGGTGATTGTTGGGGTAGCAGAAGTCACTGCGGTTGGAATTTACATGAGTATGTGGTTTCCAGATATACCTCAGTGGCTTTGGGCAATTAGTTCGTTGCTCTTTATGGGTGGCTTAAATTTTATTGCAGTACGATTATTTGGAGAGTTTGAATTTTGGTTTGCCTTAATTAAAGTGGTCGCAATCGTTGTCATGATTGGGATTGGATTGGCAGTCATATTTTTGGGACTTTCTAATGGTGGGGTACCCCTTGGAATCGCTAATTTATGGCAACATGGTGGATTTTTTCCAACGGGGATTTCAGGTTTTTTATTATCGATACAAATGGCTGTTTTTGCCTATGTTGGTATTGAGATGATTGGTTTATCTGCTGGCGAGACAGAAAATCCCGAAAAAACGATTCCTATTGCAATTGACTCTCTGATCGTGCGCATCTTAGTGTTTTATGGTGGTGCTTTATTTGTGATTCTATCGATCTATCCTTGGAATGAGGTCAGTGGTCAAGGTAGTCCATTTGTTG
Source organism: uncultured beta proteobacterium (assembly GCA_903871735.1). Classification (GTDB taxonomy): domain Bacteria; phylum Pseudomonadota; class Gammaproteobacteria; order Burkholderiales; family Burkholderiaceae; genus Polynucleobacter. The sequence continues at coordinate 52,070 of CAIQHU010000185.1, forward strand.
CTATGTTTGAAAGAATAGGATTACGAGAAGCTGCGGGGATTGTGAATTTTGTCGTCATTACTGCGGCCCTATCCTCTTGCAATGCCGGAATATTTAGTGGTGGTCGATTGTTATATGGTCTATCTTTAAACGGTTATGCGCCATTACGAATGAAAAAATTATCGGCAGCAGGAGTTCCAATCTTAGCCATATTGGCAACAGTTAGTACAGCAATTTTGGGGGCATTCTTAAACTATTTTGTACCTGAAAAGGCTTTTATTTGGGTGACATCAGCCGTCACATTTATTGGCTTATTAGTGTGGGTAGCTATATTAGTAACTCAGTTGAAATTTAGAAAAAAACTCAGCAGTTATCAAATCGCTCAATTAACTTACAAAAGCTGTGGATTTCCGTATGCCTCTTATCTAGGCTTAGGTTTTATTGCCGCAGTATTTGTCATGATGTGTTTTTCACCAGAGACGAGGGTTGGTATATACGTTGGAATTCCAATTTTATTACTATTAATTTCAGTTTTTTATTTGTTTAGATTAAATCGTATTCAACATTCACAACAGGAGCAAGCATGATTATTGGAATTCCAAAGGAAATTAAAAACCAAGAGTATCGAGTTGGTTTAACACCAAGTCAGGTTAAAAATTTAGTCGGTTCAGGACATCAAGTTTTAGTCGAGAAAACTGCAGGTAATGGGGTTGGATTTGATGATGATAGTTATCAAATTGCTGGGGCAGTCATCATTGAAGCGCCAAACGAGATTTTTAAAGAGGCACAAATGATCGTTAAAGTGAAAGAACCGCAAAATAGTGAGCTAGCGATGCTACAGCCAGAACAAATCTTATTTACCTACCTACATTTAGCCCCAAATATTGAGCAGACAAATAATTTATTAGCGACAGGAGTTACTGCTATTGCTTATGAGACAGTCTCCCTAGTGAATGGTTGTTTACCCCTATTAGCGCCAATGAGTGAAGTGGCTGGTCGGATGTCGATTCAAGCTGCAGCGCATCATTTGGAAAAAAGACAATATGGTAAGGGTATTCTCATGGCTGGAATACCTGGTGTTGATAGGGCTCAGGTACTTATTTTAGGAGCTGGTATTGTCGGTAAAAATGCACTTCAAATGGCAATTGGAATGGGCGCACAAGTCACTATTGTTGACAAAAATATGGATCGCTTACGAGACCTAGATTTAATTTATGGTAACCGCATACAAACTGCATATGCTGACCAGGCGGCTATTGAGCGTTTATTTCCTCAAGTAGACGTGGTGATTGGCGGAGTATTGATTCCTGGAGGAACGGCGCCACAACTATTAAAGCGTGAGCACTTAGGGGTCATGCAAGATGGGGTGGTGATTGTCGATGTGGCCATTGATCAAGGAGGATGTTTTGAAACATCCCATGCAACAACGCATGATGAACCCACATTTATAGTTGATGGAATTGTGCATTATTGTGTAGCAAATATGCCAGGAGCAGTTCCAAGAACATCAACACTTGGGTTAACTAATGCGACTTTTCCATACATCAGTTCCCTTGCCAATTTTGGGCTGCGGCAAGTAGTGCAGGGAAATGATGCATTACGAAGAGGGGTAACATCCTATCAAGGTCATTTAACCTGTAATGCTGTAGCCAAGTCGCAACATAGACAATGTATGGCTATAGAAGATTTAATTCATTAGTTTTGTTGAAGTGGTTGGGTTGAAAAAATCTGTAGCCGACGCGATGGTAATTCAACCCAAATATAAAGTAGATGCGCGCAAGCCCAGCTTAAAAAACAGATACTTATTATCACAATAAGGGCATTTAGCGGGGTTTGTTCGAGCACTTGATTAAATAAAGTATTTCCGAGCAAGATCAATGAAAAATGAATGAGGAAAGCTCCATAGGACCTTTGGGAAAGCCAGACTATTACTTGTGTGATTCGTAAATATAAATTTTGATATTGCCGGTTACCCCAAAGGAGTAATACAAGAGCAACAAAAATACTTAATGCGTTCTTGATATTTGGGTTAAATAATGTCGTGATCAGAATAGCTATATTCGCTACCGTAAAAAAAGTGAGTGCCAAATGTCGATGGTGATGATTTGACTCTTGACTAGCCCAAAATGCCAAAATCCCTAATCCATAGGGTACTAAGAAATAAAAAAAGTAAACGTCGAATTGACTGTGTTGATTAAAGTAGGTTAAGGAAAAAATGATACAGACAAATAAAGCAGTAGCTCTAAAAATAAATCGATTCAAGATTGTTAATAGTAAGGTTAAAAATACATACAATTGCCAGTCTATTGCCACATACCATGCACCTGCAAAAATAGATTCAACCTCAAAAATCTGGTGTACCAAAAAGAGATGCGCCAAAAATTGAGTCCATGTTTCAGGATTGCCAATATATTCCTCACCTGAAAATATCCGAGCGATTTTGGCTGCGCCGATAGTAAGAATTAATACGATGAGAAAGCTTGGCGTAAGTCTTAAATAGCGATTTGTAATCCTAACGCCAAAGCTATTCAACCTTTCATGGCTCTGAAAGCTTTTGCTTGATAGATACCCAGCAATCACTAAAAAGATCGGGACTGCATTTGCACCATAAAGATCAAACCAATTAGCAATCTGGTTTAGTGGGTATGTGATCATCTCAGATAGGATCCCATATCGACTGAGGTGATGAAGGATGATTATTTGAGCAGCAAAAACTTTGAGAAAATCAATGGTCAATAACTGACGCTGTAAAGGAGTATGAGTTATTGACACTTTTTTAATATGTTTTAGTCAATGAAAGTCTTTAGATACCCATTTCTTTAAACACCTCTTTAGCAATTTTGAAGCTATCCAGCGAGGCAGGCACTCCACAATAAACGGCGGCTTGTAAAAAGACTTCCTTGATTTCATCTTTAGTAAGGCCATTATTAATTGCGCCTCGGACATGTAATTTGACCTCATTGGGTCGATTCAGGGCAGTCAGCATTGCCAAATTCAAAAAACTCCGGGTTTTACGATCCAGTCCAGGACGGCCCCAGATTTCTCCCCAGCAATTTGCGGTAACAAACTCTTGCAAATCCTGCGTAAAGTCATCTGCATTGTTGATAGAAGCATCGACGTATTCTGATCCTAAAACTTCACGACGGATTTTAAGACCTTTATCAAAGTTTGCGCTACTCATATTGAATCTCCTTAGGTTATCTATTAATAATCATTTATTCTAACTCTCTTCTAAAAATTGTCTGGTAAGTTGTGATAAATTCGAGAGAAGAAAACATCATTAGGAGGCGTAAGTGAAACAACTCGCGATTGTGACTACTATGAGTCATTCTGGTTCGCGCCAGAATTCGTATTGCAAAGATACTACTAAATATGTGACGATTATTTGTTTCATCTATCTCGCTGGCTTGCTTTTTTTTACTAGTAGCCGGACTCTGCATGCTCAAGCTTATCCGGATCGACCCGTGAAGATTGTTGTCCCTTATGGACCAGGGGGCGGTTCTGATATTGTCATTCGCGCCATTCAAGCAAATGTTTCAGGAAGCTTAGGACAGCCGATCGTCATCGAAAATAAGCCTGGTGCTAGCAGTACCTTAGGGACTGATTTGGTTGCCAAGAGTACTCCTGATGGCTATACGATGTTGGTTGTCGATATGGCTATTTTGGTCAACCCCAGTTTGTTTACTAAATTACCATACGACACACTAAAGGATTTACAACCTGTTATTTTTCTAGCTTCAACTCCTTCGATTATGTTGATCTCATCTAAGTTGGGTATTAAAAATCTCAAGGAATTGATTGCCAGCGCAAGAGCGCAGCCTGGGAAGTTGAGTTATGGATCAGCTGGTTTTGGAACAGGTGGGCATATGGCAAGTGAAATGCTCAAGATTGTCACTGGCGTGGATTTAATTCACATACCTTATAAGGGGGCAGGCCCCGCCATGGCTGATGCTTTAGGCGGGCACGTGACGACGATGTTTACAACTACAGGAGCTGCCAAGGGCGTGATCGAATCTGGCCAGATGATTGGCTTGGGGATAACTAGCGATAAGCGGGTTGAATCTTTAGTGCAAGTACCAACCTTTTTAGAGTTGGGATATCCAGACATTAATGCCAGCATTACTTGGGGAATATTTTTACCAACGGGTACTGCAAAAGAAGTTACCCAAAAGATTAATTCTGCATTTAATATGGTACTGCAAGCGCCGGACTCTAGGCAACGATTGATCGACTTGGGTTTTATGCCTGGTGGTGGAACCTCGCAGGCCTGGTCTCATGAAGTAAGTAAGTCTATTCAAAGATGGTCTGCCATTGTGAAGCAGGCCAATATTCGGGTAGAGTAATTCAAAGCGGCTTAGAAAGATTGGTGGTACGCCAAAACGCGATCTACCTCATTTTTAGAACCTAGGATTACTGAAACGCGTTCGTGTAATTGCTTTGGTTGTATCTGCAGAATATGTTCTTGACCATTAATCGAAGCCCCTCCGGCTTGTTCGATTAAAAAGCTCATTGGGTTAGCCTCGTACATCAGACGCAGTTTTCCTGGCTTATTGGGTTCTCGTTGATCCCAGGGGTACATGAAAATCCCCCCACGGGTGAGTATCCGGTGCACATCGGCCACCATGGATGCTACCCAGCGCATATTAAAGTCTTTTTGCAAAGGGCCGGTTGTACCTGCCAAACATTCTGAGACATATTGTTGAATAGGTTTTGCCCAGTGCCGCATATTCGACATATTAATTGCAAATTCTTTTGTATCGACTGGAATTTTAACTGCGCTGCGTGTTAGAAAAAAAGTTGCTTGGTGGCGATCAAGAGTAAACATTTGGACGCCATTGCCAGTTGTTAGGACGAGGATTGTTTGTGGTCCGTATAGAGCATATCCGGCAGCAACTTGTTGATAACCAGCCTGTAAAAAATCACTTTCGGTAATCGGGATATCTTGTTGTGGTTTTTTCAGAATAGAGAAGATTGTGCCAATAGAGACATTCACGTCAATATTAGAGGAGCCATCTAAGGGGTCAAAAAGTAAGAGATAATCACCTTGTTGGAGATGTTCTGGAATTACATGAATCGTATCTAACTCTTCGGAGGCCATGGCCGCTAACAAGCCGCTTGATTCATTTGCTTGAATCAACATATCATTGGCTAGGATGTCTAACTTTTGTTGCGTTTCACCTTGGATATTGCCACTACCTGCAGAGCCCAATATATTATCAAGGGCCCCTTGATTAACCGCTTTACTAATCATTTGGCAAGATTGGCTAATGTTTTCGATTAATGCTATTAAGGGCTTTGCAATTGGATTTGCTGTTAAATTATCCGATCTTAAAAAATTTCCTAGAGATATTTTTACTGACTCGACTTTAGCGGTAGACATAGGTTCTCTTTCTTTAATCTGTAGATAACGCTTTATGGATAATTTCTGCCACATCACTGGATAAGTTTTTTTGAGCAAGTTCTGCTAGAGTACTATGCATCATTTCTTGAAAGGGTGAGGCAAATTTTTTCCACCGATCAAGTCCACGGGCAAGTCGCGCAGCGACTTGTGGATTGATGGTATTCAATTCTTTGACACACTCAATCCAAAAACCATAACCCCGACCTTGTTCGTCATGAAAACCTGCAGGATTATTGAGGCAAAAAGCATGTATAAGACTTCGCACTCGGTTTGGGTTATTAATCTTAAAGGCGGGATGTTGTTTCAGTTGCAGGATATGATCCACTAAAGCGAAGTTTTGACGTGGCGGGACAGTTGCTTGAATTGCAAACCATTTATCAAGAGCTAGCTCATTATTTTTATATTGCGCGTAAAAAATTTCTAGGCAAGGGGCTGCTTGCAAACTAGCGTGATGCACTAGTGCAGTCAGAGCAGCCAAGCGATCTGTCATATTGTGACAGGTTTTGAACTGTTGCTCAGCAAGAGCACTACCAAACTCGTGATTATCGGTAATAAGCATCTGTAGTGCAAAGTTTTTAAGGGCTCTTTTTCCGGCTTGTTGCGCATTTGCTTGATAGGGCTCGTCAGTTTGGTATTTTTCGTAAGTTTCTTGCCAAGACTTGTTGAGGGACTTCGCCAGAGTACTTTGAAATTGTTTTTTTGAAGAATGAATGATGAGCGGGTTAACACTGTCACATTGCTCGTGCAGATAGGTTTCTGCTGGTAGGGTGAAAATGATTTCACGATAGGCTGGGTCAAGGCGATCGTCTAGTAGTAACTGTTCCCAAACAGATATCAGTTCCTGGCTTGGCGATGAATTATTTAAGATGGCCTGAAGAGCTAATTGTTGCCCGGCTTCCCATTGATTAAAAGAGTTGTCATCATATTGGAGGAGATAGATCAGTTCACTCGTGGATTGAGTAAATTGCAGGATCACGGGGGCCGAGAAATCTCGGTTGATGGATAAGATGGGTTTACTTGAAATTTTTTCTAGGCAAATTGTTTGATTTTCTTCTTTCAGTTCAATTAAAAATTCTTGGGTTTGTTGGTTTTCTATCAACAACTTTGTTTTAAGTGGAATATGAAAAGGCTTTTTAATTTCTTGATTTGGTGTTGGGGGGCAGTATTGCGATAAGTTGATGGTGTAGGTTTGATCTTTGGGGTTGTAATTTTCTGTAATAGTAACCTGGGGCGTCCCAGCTTGACTATACCAATTCTTGAACTGCTCTAGATCGATAGCATTCGCATCCGACATGGCAGACACAAAGTCATCACAAGTGACAGCTTGGCCATCATGTCTTTGAAAGTACAGATCCATGCCTTTGCGAAAGCCGGTTTCTCCAAGCAGCGTATGTTGCATACGTACGACTTCTGCACCTTTTTCATACACTGTAACGGTATAAAAATTATTGATTTCTTGATAGCTATCGGGGCGAATAGGATGTGCCATTGGGCCAGCATCCTCTGGAAACTGGATTTGACGAAGTAGTCTGACATCTTCAATTCTTTTAACAGCTTTGCCGGATTCTGAGCCCATGAGGTCGGCCGAGAATTCTTGATCACGAAAAACCGTTAGGCCTTCTTTGAGGGAGAGTTGAAACCAGTCTTTGCAAGTTACGCGATTGCCGGTCCAATTATGAAAATATTCGTGACCAACGACACTTTCGATATTGGCAAAGTCGATATCTGTGGCGCTATTTAGATCGGCAAGGACATATTTTGTATTAAAAATATTTAGGCCTTTATTTTCCATTGCACCCATATTGAAGTCGCCGACCGCTACGATCATAAATCGATCCAAGTCTAGTTCTAAGCCAAATCGGTTTTCATCCCAAGTAATTGCTTTAATAAGCGAATCCATAGCATGCTGCGTTTTTGATAGGTCTTTTTTTTCAACCCAAATTTGTAGTAGTTTTTCTTTACCGGATTGCGTGGTGATTGTTTTTTCTAAAACGGATAATTGGCCAGCTACGATGGCAAACAAATAAGAGGGCTTTGGAAATGGATCTTCCCAAGTTGCGCTATGCCTATCATCACTTAGTTCCTCTTCGTGAATTAGGTTGCCGTTACTTAATAAAATGGGATAGTCTTTTTTTGCAGCAGTTAATTTCACGGTAAAAAGTGTGAGGACGTCGGGTTGGTCAAGAAAGTAAGTAATTTTTCTAAAGCCTTCAGCTTCACATTGGGTAAAGAAATTTCCACTTGAGACATACAAGCCCATTAAGCTTGTATTTTGTAGAGGGTTATTCGAGCACGTGATTTCTAGATCAAACGCACTGGGCAGATCATGTAAGACCAATTCTTTTGCATGGAGTTCAAAATGTCGATAGGCTTGCCCATCGACATGGAGGGATAGCAGTTCTAAATCCTCTCCTTTGAGGACGAGAGGGCCCGGGCTAAGTCGAGTTATTTTTAATGTTGACTGGACGATTGTTTTGATTGGATTGAGCGAAAAATCCAAAAAAACTGATTGAATCGCAAAATTTGGTGCTTGGTAGTCTGTCCGGTGGAAGGTCGGGGAATTTTCTGTTTTTAGCATGAGAACATTGTATGAGACAAATAAATGGAGTGCTTTGATAGGTTATTATTATGACAAATTGATGAAACTATAGTTTTTAACTATCATTATGTTAAATAAATACAATTTTCCTATTTAACAAATTAGTTCTACACTGCATTTGTCACTCGAGTGATTGTAATCATTCTAAAGACATCTTTTATTTAACTTACCCAGGAGTAAACAATGCCTACTTTAAAAGGTTCTAAAACTGAGCAGTGCTTGAAAGACGCATTTGCTGGCGAATCACAAGCAAATCGTCGTTATTTATATTTCGCGAACAAAGCGGATATCGAAGGACAGAATGACGTTGCTGCATTATTCCGTTCAACAGCTGAAGGTGAAACAGGTCATGCCCATGGCCACCTTGAATTTTTGGAGCAATCTGGTGATCCAGCAACTGGTTTATCGATTAAATCTTCCAAAGATTGTCTAGCTGCAGCAGTTGCTGGTGAGACACACGAGTATACCGATATGTATCCTGGTATGGCTAAAACAGCCCGTGATGAAGGCTTTGATGAAGTTGCTGATTGGTTTGAAACATTAGCTAAAGCTGAGCGTTCACACGCTAACCGTTATCAAAAAGCTTTAGACGCATTTGTAGCTTAATCGTAGTAAGGTTTTTTTTAGATTCCTGATTCACGTCGGGAATCTTCTAAAGAATCTTTTAAACAACTACACACATATCCTGAAGGTAAAAAATGAGTCGAGAAGGTAATTTGGAGGCGCCAACGCGTCATCCTTTAGATTGGCAGAATCCTGAATTCTATAACCAAGAGAGCGTTGATAAAGAACTTGAACGCGTATTTGATATTTGTCATGGATGTCGCAGGTGCGTCAGTTTATGCGGGTCATTCCCAACACTTTTTGATTTGGTCGATGAGACCTCGGATGGTGAGGTGCATGGTATTCCCAAATCAGCTTATGAAAGCGTTGTAGATCAGTGTTATCTGTGTGACCTGTGTTACATGACTAAGTGCCCTTATGTACCACCCCATGAATGGAATCTTGATTTTCCGCATCTGATGTTGCGAGCCAAAGCTATTAAACATGAAAATGGGAAGACTAACTTTCGAGATAACTTGTTGTCATCAACGGATAAAATTGGTCGCTTTGCTGGTATTCCAGTAGTTACACAGATAGTCAATCAAGTCAATAAGTCCCATTTGGCCAGAGGAGTTATGGAGTCGGCGCTAGGGGTTGATCAAAATGCTTGGTTACCAGAGTTTGCTGTGAAGAAATTTAAACAAGTTGCCAAACCATCAGCCAATTGGCCTGTTACAGATGGCGCGAAGACACCGGGCAAGGTTGCTGTTTATGCAACTTGTTACATTAACTACAATGAGCCGGGCATTGGTCAAGATTTATTACATATTCTCAACCATAACGAAATTCCTTATCAGCTCGTTGATAAAGAGGCCTGCTGTGGTATGCCAAAACTAGAGCTTGGTGATTTAAAAGCGGTAGAAAAATTAAAAGAGATCAACATCCCACAATTAGCTAAATTAGCTAAAGAAGGTTACGCAATCGTCACTCCGATACCTTCATGCACGCTGATGTTTAAACAAGAATTACCTTTAATGTTCCCACAGGATGCCGATGTGCAGTTAGTTAAAGAGGCGATGTGGGATCCTTTTGAATACCTCATAGCCAGAAATAAGGATGGGCTCTTGAAAACGGATTTTCAAGAGGAACTTGGGCAGGTTAGTTATCACGTTCCGTGCCATTCACGTGTACAAAATGTAGGTAAAAAAACTGCCGAAATATTACAGATGATTCCTGGCACAACGGTGCATGTAGTGGAACGATGTTCTGGGCATTCAGGAACATGGGGTGTGAAGAAGGAGTTTCATCAGACCGCTATGAAAATTGGAAAACCAGTATTTAAGAACATGGCAAGCGATGAGCCTAAATATATTAGCTCGGACTGTCAGTTGGCAGGGCATCACATCGAGCAGGGTATGGCTGAGGCGGGATTAAAAAAAGCGCAAATGGAACACCCCTTGTCGCTCGTTGCAATTGCTTATGGGATCCACCAACAATAATGAGCTGTAATTTTTAATGAATGAAGAAATGAAAGAAACGAAAATGCCAAAAATTAAACGCGAACAATTAATGAGTTTAGAGGCGTATCACAAAGCCAGGCCTCAAATGCGTGAGCAGGTTATCAAGATGCGCAAGATCAGAACCGTCAGTCTAGGCGAGCATCTCAATTTGATTTTTGAAAATGAATTTTTAATGCAGTATCAAATTCAAGAAATGTTACGTGTCGAGAAAACGTTCACAGATGAAGGGATTCATGATGAATTAGATGCTTATAATCCCCTGATTCCCGACGGTTCAAACTTTAAAGCTACCATGATGCTTGAGTATCCTAACGAGGCTGATCGAAAAGTTGCCTTAGGAAAAATGGTTGGTATTGAACACAAAATGTTTGTTGAAGTAGAGGGGCAAACTCGCGTGTACGGTATCGCAGACGAAGACCTAGAGCGCTCTACTGCTAATAAAACTTCAGCAGTGCACTTTATTCGGTTTGAACTGACCAGTGATATGAAGCGCGCTTTGCAAGCTGGTGCGCAGATGATGGTAGGGTGCGAACATCCTGAGTATCCGATGCACGTAGAGGTGTTAGAGCCAGAGACGTTGGCTTCTTTATTAACAGACCTGAGTTAGGTAGATCAAATTTCCCTAGCAGTTATCGCATTCGTGGATAATTGTTAGGTGAAGATTAAAAATATTATCGATTTTGTTCTACTCAGTGCATTGTGGGGCGGGTCGTATGTTTTTATGCGGTTTACAGTAGGGCACTTTGAGGCAATCGTTGTTGCCCAGTCTCGGCTCTTGATAGGTGCTATTTGCATTGGTCTTGTCATACTTTTTAGAAGAAGTCTGTGGCAACACTTGCAGTTGACGCGCTCAGATTTTGGTACGTTAAGTATTATTTCAATCTTCAACTCCACGCTACCCTTTGCTCTATTTACTTATGCCTTGCAATATTTAAATGCTGGCGTTGGGGCAATACTTAATTCAACATCCCCCATTTGGACAGCAATTATTGGTTCACTTTGGTTACACGACCGTTTAAGTAATAGTCGTAAATTTGGGTTATTAATTGGTTTTTTAGGGATTGTATTTTTAATGTGGGGTAAAACGAGCTTTGTTGCGGGTGGTTTAGGATTACCAGTCTTGGCTAGTATTGGGGTAACTATTTCATATGGCTTTGCTACAAACTATGTCAAAAAATATGGCCAGGGTATACATCCTGTCGCAATGTCATTTGTCAGCTTAGCCATTGGCGCTTGTATTTTGGCAGTTCCTGCATATGCGCTTTATCCAACAGCGCCGATTCCTTGGAGTGCTTGGATGGGTATTGCAGGGCTTGGAATTGGATCAACCGGTATTGCGTACTTTTTGTATTATCGCTTGATGGAAAATACCAGTCCCACAACGGCCATTTCTACTACTTTTTTAGTACCCGTTTTTAGTATTTTATGGGGCGATATTTTCCTCAATGAAGAGCCAACTTTGCAGATGGTCATTGGTGGCGTAATTATTCTTTTTGGAACTGCCTTGGCAGTAGGTATTTTTCCTTTTGGAAGCAAGAAGTCGAAGTTAGCTAAAACTTAGTTGAAGGCTAAGAATCCTACCTTACGCATGCCAACCCAAGTGGCGTGCCAGAAAGTGTTTACCAAGTTGCGTTTGTGGCTGTTTAAAAAAAGATTCAGTAGAGTCTATTTCTGCAACTTGACCATCTACAATCAAGATAACATGTTGAGAAAGTCGTTGAACTTGACCCATATCGTGGGAAGCCATTAAAAATCGGGTACCCTGCTTAGCTAACTGGAGTATTTGATCTTCAATAAAGTCAGCTGTTGCCGGGTCCATATTAGCGGTTGGTTCATCTAACAAAATCAATGCTGCCTCCACGAGAACTGCTCGGGCTATAGCTACCCGTTGTTTTTCACCAGCTGAGAGTTTAGTCGCCGCTTGATTGGCAAGATGTCCTAGATGAAACCTTTGTAGCACATCATTAATCATCTGATCATGGATTCGTGGATAGGCATCTTGCAGAATTGTTAAATTGTCACGTACAGACATTTTTAAAAAAGTGACTTGGTTGAGTAACAGGAAGATCGATCCAAACGGGTGGTGTAGGCGCAAATTTTTATTGGTTTGTAGTCCAGATAATGTTTTTAATAAAGAGGTCTTACCAGAACCATTTGGTCCGATGATAGCGGTAATTTGATCAATCGGGATTGAGAGATTTTTAATATCCAAGATGGCTTTGTCATTAGGAGCAAGATACAGATTTTCTATCTCGATTGACTGAATTAGATTAGCCATAATTTTTCTCAGCAATGTGTTTCATGACGCTGGCTAGTAAATTAATTATTAAAACGATACTAATTAATACAATACCAAGAGCTAGTGCAAAGGGTAAGTCACCTTTACTTGTTTCTAAAGAAATTGCGGTAGTCAGAGTGCGCGTAGAGTTGGCAATATTACCACCCACGATCATCACTGTCCCAACCTCTGAAATGGCACGACCAAAACCCGCAAGGACTGCCAGTAGTAAAGAAAAGCGGCAATCCCAAAGAATCCACTTTATTTGTGAGTGATTACTTAAGTGGAGTGTTTTTAAAGTTTCACCGTGGACGGCCCAGCCATCAGCAATAATTTGTCTTGAAATAGCCGCTATGAGTGGAATGGTAATGAGCGATTGGGCAATAATCATTCCTGTCGTGGAAAATAGTAGGCCAAGGCTACCAAGGGGCCCAGACCTGGAAAGTAATAGATAGATCAGTACGCCGATAATGACTGTAGGTACATTCATGAGCGAGTTTAAGATCGTGATTAGCCACTTTCTACCAACAAAGTCATTCGTTGCTAGGATCCCTCCTAATGGTAAGCCGATGACTGTTCCGATAACTAGTGCAGTAAGACTGACTTGTAATGAGACACCTACAATTTCCCAAACTTGTTGATCAAAATACAGGACAAGCTCAAAAGATTCTAAAAGGGTAGGCCACATTGATGGGATCACTTACTTTGAAAAATGAACCAACGCAGCGGATATGAATATTGTTTCATAGGAACTCCATGATAAAACAATCAATTCAAAGATGCCAACTCCGAGTAAAATAGGGGATCAAGATAAAGCTCGCAGTTGATTAAAAAAGGAATCATATGAAATTTTTTGCACAATGGATAGTTTTTGTGAGTGTCTTTTTATGGACACAGCAGGTATTTTCTCAAGCCAGCAACACCATTCAAATTTCAGATGCCTATGCCCGAGCGACTAGTCCGGGTCAGGTGGTTGGCGCTGGTTATTTGACGATTTCTAATCTTGCTAATACCAATGACCGCTTACTTTCAGCCAGTTTTACGCGGGTAGGCCAGGTTCAAATCCATGAAATGAAAATGGAAGGTGATCGGATGATGATGCGTGAGTTAAATGGGCTTGAAATTCCTGCTAAGGGGAGTGCGCAACTTAAACCTGGAGGTAATCATTTAATGTTTATGCAACTCAAAGAACCTTTCAAAGAAGGTGACGTGTTACAAGTTCAATTGCAATTTGAAAAAGCGGGCAAGGTAGATATAAAGCTACCCGTTAAGGCTATGGGTCATTCTGGGATGGGGCATTCTAAAAAACACTAAGTTCATACGAAGTGCATCGTGAATTTAAACTACCCAATCAATCTAACGCTTTGTGCAAAGCGTTAGATGATTAGCAAGACTATTTATCAAGCTCAAGATTCAGGTCTGTAACTGCCCCAAGACTAGCAGAACTAGCCAACTTAGCGTATTTGGCTAAAATTCCACGCGTGTAGCGTGGTTGTGGCTTTTTCCAAAGACTTCGTCGTCGAGCAATTTCTTCTTCGCTGACATTTAATTGGATCAATAGTTGATGAGCATCGATTGTGATGGAGTCATTTTCTTGTATCAGTGCGATCGTGCCACCGACATAAGCCTCTGGAGAAACATGACCAACGACCATACCCCAAGTACCTCCTGAAAAACGTCCATCAGTGATTAGCCCGACAGTTTCTCCTAAACCTTGACCAATCAGAGCGGAAGTGGGAGAAAGCATTTCGCGCATGCCAGGACCGCCCTTAGGCCCTTCATAACGAATAATAACGACATCGCCATGCGTAATTTGGTTTTTCATAATAGCGGCCATCGCATCATCCTCGGAATCAAAGACTCTTGCTGGACCGGTAATACTTGGATTTTTAAGTCCAGAAATTTTGGCAACACATCCTTCTGGAGAAATATTACCTTTTAGAATCGCTAAGTGACCTTCGGCATACATTGGATTAGATATTGGGCGAATTACAAATTGGTCTGCTCTTGGGGTTGAGGGGATATCTTGGAGTATTTGGCCAATTGTTTTACCCGTAATCGTTATACAGTCTGCGTGGAGTAGTCCTGCATCTAAGAGAATTTTCATGACTTGTGGAATTCCTCCCGCAAGGTGTAAATCTGTGGCGAGATATTTGCCGGAGGGCTTCATATCAACAAGGACTGGAACTTTGCGGCGAATGCGTTCAAAATCATCGATTGTCCAAGGCACCTCAGCGGCGCTAGCGATTGCGAGGAAATGTAGGACAGCATTGGTTGAGCCGCCCACAGCCATAATGACACTAACGGCATTCTCAATGGATTTTTTAGTAATGATATCGCGTGGGCAAAGATTATTTTTTACTGCTTCGATGAGAACGCGGGCCGACTCAGCCGCACTTGCTACCTTTTCATCATCAATATTTGACATGGTTGAAGAATAGGGTAGACTCATACCGAGTGCTTCAAAGGCTGAGCTCATTGTATTTGCCGTATACATTCCACCGCAGGATCCGCTGCTTGGGCAGGCATTTTGTTCGATGGCCTTAAAATCCACTTCGTTCATTCTACCCGAGGTAAATTCTCCGACTGCTTCGAAAGCCGATACGATGTTCAGTTCGCGGCCCTGATAGTGGCCAGGTTTTATGGTGCCACCATAAACATAAATACTAGGAACATTGGTTCTAGCCATGGCCATCATGCCACCAGGCATATTTTTATCGCAACCGCCAACCACGAGAACGCCATCTTGCCAGAGGCCATTGACACACGTTTCGATACTATCGGCGATCACCTCGCGGGATATTAAGGAGTATTTCATGCCCTCGGTACCCATTCCCATCCCATCGGATATGGTTGGCGTACCAAAAATTTGGGCATTTGCCCCGCCAGCCTCTAAGGCGTCTACGGCCGCATCGGCTAAACGTTGAAGCCCACTATTACAAGGAGTGATGGTTGAGTGCCCATTAGCAACCCCAATCATTGGTTTTTGAAAGTCTCCTTCTTGATAGCCCATAGCGTAGTACATCGATCGGTTAGGGGCTCTTGCGACACCTTCTGTAATATTTCGTGAACGACGATTGCTAGGGCTTGGGTCTTTAGACATCTGGGTCTCCGAGAAGTTTAAGTAATATAAAACCGATAAAAATCGAATAAAAATTTTTTCTTTTTGTATTTTACTGTGCGCCATGAATTTCATCGTGGACAATAGCTTTTTTAGTAGTATTTCACCAAATGGGTATGCTTAAGTATGGAAAATTATGACGTAATCATCGTTGGTGCTGGAGCTGCTGGTCTTTTTTGTGCTGGAGTAGCTGGGCAATTAGGACGGCGTGTTCTGCTTTTAGATCATGCGGAGATTTTAGGGGAGAAAATCCGAATTAGTGGTGGTGGAAGGTGTAATTTTACGAATTTACACTCTAGTCCCAAGAATTTTTTATCCATGAACCCGCACTTTGTCAAAGGACCTTTAGCGAGGTATACAAGCCAACACTTCATCAATTTAGTGCAAGAGTATGGCGTTGCTTTTCATGAAAAACACCAGGGGCAGTTATTTTGTGATGGGTCAGCCAAGGCAATCATTGAGTTACTCCTCAAAGAATGCCAAATTGGTCATGTCGAGTTGCGCCATCCTATTGCGGTTCAAGCTATCAGTCAACACGAATCAAGTTGGCTTGTTAACACCCATCAAGGAGATTTTTTAGGCAGTAATTTAGTGATTGCCACGGGTGGCTTGCCCGTACCTGCAATTGGGGCCAGTGACTTTGCACTGCAATTTGCCAAGCAGCAAAATATTCCAATAGTTGATCCACGTCCAGCCTTAGTGCCTCTGGCATTTACGTCTGGAATTTTCTCATCGATGGAGGAATTTGCTGGTTTGAGCGTGACCGTTGAGATTAGCGCTGGGAGTGCAAAAAAGCATTATGGTCAGGGTCATTTTCGGGAGGATTTGTTAATTACCCACAAGGGTTTATCTGGCCCTGCGGTGTTGCAGGCTAGTTCATATTGGCGTGAAGGTGAGACTTTACAAATTGTTTGGTTTGACGCGTCGAAGTGGCGTGAGATCTGTGATGCTGATACCAATCGCGCTCGCACGGTTGATAACTTATTAACAGAGTTTTTCCCAGCTCGACTAGCCCGTGAGTTTGCCAGGCAATTGGGTTTGCAAGATAAAAAATGGGCTGAGGTATCTAGTAAAAACAAGGCAGCCTTACTGGATTTATTAGCGCACTGGTCTGTCAAGCCTGCTGGCACTTTAGGTTGGAACAAGGCGGAGGTAATGGCTGGTGGGGTCGATACTACTGCACTAGATAGTCGGACGATGATGGTGAAGAGTCAGCCGGGATTATTTTTTATTGGCGAGTGTATTGATGTGACTGGGCACTTAGGCGGACATAATTTTCAATGGGCCTGGTCTAGTGCGTATGTTTGTGCTCATGGGCTTCTTTAAGCCAATGATTTTTCAAGGTAAGTAAAGATTTCGGAGACAGTTTGAACAATTTGAATTTTTTCAAAGTGCGATTCGCTCATGAGCCCATGTTGTACGCTTTGCTGTAAAAAATGGATGAGTCCGTCATAGTAACCAGACCAATTGGCTAGGATTATTGGTTTTTTGTGAAAGCCTATTTGGGCTGTAGCCCAGACCTCAAATAACTCATCAAAGGTTCCTATACCGCCTGGGATAATTACAAATGCATTTGCCATATTCGACATCATTTCTTTTCGTTCGCTCATGGTCTGCACATAATGCACTTCGGTGAGTAGAGCCATATTGGCCTGTTCAGTTTGCAGGCCGTGGGGAGTAATCCCAATCACTCTGCCTTGTTGGTGGAGAGCACCTTGGGCTATTTGACCCATGAGGCCATTCCCACCACCCCCGAAAACAAGAGTCCAGTTGCGTGTAGCGATACCCTGACCAAGGTCTTTTGCCCAAGTTAACCATTGGTCATTACTCCCTGGGCGAGAACCACAAAAAACACAAATATTTTTATTCATGGCGATAGGATAACCTGTTTAGTTAATGAATAAAAGAGTTGCCTGTGTCAGTTAATCAAGATTGGGTAAAAGTCAAACGACTTGTTTACAATGGGGTCAGATAATGACTTTTTTAGTAAAGAAAAGTCAATCTTTGTTTTGTAACCTTTTGATAAGAAGAAATGATAATGACTAGTAAATTAAATGATGCTGCACTGAACCAATTATTTATTGATGGCAGAACTGTGCACGGTTTTTTGCCTGACGAGATTACTGATACTCAGATCCACGGAATTTATGATCTCATCAAATGGGCGCCAACGGCGTTCAATTTACAAGCTGCCAGGTTTGTTTTTTTAAAATCTAAGGCAGCCAAGGCTAGATTGATGCCAGCATTAACTCCTGGTAATGTCCCGCAAGTTGAGAGTGCTGGAGTGACTGTTATTATTGCTTACGACACACAATTTTATGAGCATTTACCCACCCAATTTACAGCGATGGATGCCAAAGCTATTTTTGATAAAAATCCAGAGGCTGCGAATATTGCCGGCTTTCGAAATGGCTCTATGCAGGGTGGTTACTTAATTTTAGGTGCTCGAGCACTTGGTTATGCCTGTGGAGCTATGTCGGGTTTTGATAATGCGAAGGTGAATGCCGAGTTTTTTGCCGATGGCCGTTTTAAATCCAACTTTTTACTCAATATTGGACATCAGGCTGACACAACTAAAATTTGGCCACGTGGTCCGCGTTTAGCGTTTGATCAGGTTGCTCAAATCTTGTAACAGTATTGAGTTAACCTATTTGGTTAACTCAATGTTGACGGTTACTCAATACTTACGGTAACTCAATGCTTATAGGATGGATTGGTTTGTATAGCAACGAGGGGGAGATTGATGTGGCAATCGATAGCAGCAATTAGCCTTGGAGCTTCCTTAGGGGCTGTATTGCGATGGACTTTTGGTATTTTGCTCAATCCAATATATTCCGCTATTCCGCTTGGTACCGTATGCGCAAATTTATTGGGGGGCTATTTGATTGGCTTAGCCATGGCGGTTTTTGAACAACACGCCGAAATAGCTCCGGAGTGGCGTTTACTCATTATTACGGGTTTTTTGGGAGGATTAACCACTTTTTCGACATTTTCCGCAGAGGTCACAAAAATGTTGCATGATAGTTTATTCACTTTAGCGCTTGGAACGATTTTGATGCATGTAGTTGGGTCGATTATGTTGACAATCTTAGGTTTTTATACCTATCAATTTTTTAAATAAGGATTTATCGAATGGCAATTTATCAATTAGGCGATTTAGTCCCAGAAATTGATCCAACGGCATTTATTGCCCCAGAGGCAACGATCATTGGAAAAGTAATTGTTGGAACGTATTCAACAGTGTGGGCTGGTGTTGTTATCCGGGGAGATAATGAACCAATTACGATTGGGAACTCCACTAACATTCAAGAGGGTGCAGTTTTGCATGTTGACAAGGGCTTTCCATTAACGCTCGGTAATGATGTCACAATTGGTCATCAGGTCATGTTGCATGGCTGCACGATTGAAGATGGGGCATTGATTGGAATTCAAGCCGTTGTTTTAAATAACGCGGTAATTGGTAAAGAATCTTTAGTAGGGGCTGGAGCGGTCGTCACGGAAGGTAAGGTATTTCCGCCGAGGTCCCTGATTTTAGGTTCGCCAGCAAAGGTAGTTCGAGCATTAACGGATGAGGACATTGCCCGAATGTCTAAGGCTGCCCAGGGATATGCGAAGAGAGCAACTATATTTAAAGAGACGTTAAAGAAAATTGGATAAGGATTAAAAAATGATTTTAGAAATAGCTGATATTACGATTGGCGCAGGTAAAAATGTTGAATTTGAAGAGGCCATTGAGCGCGGCGTTCGAGAGGTTATTCAAAACGCCAAGGGTTTTTTAGGTTTTCATATCCAAAAGGGGATAGAAAGTCCGAATCGATATATCTTGATGATTCAGTGGCAGACTTTAGAAAACCACACCGTTGACTTTCGTGAGTCGCCTGCTTTTGCTGTCTGGCGTGGCATCGTTGGGCCTTACTTTGAAAAGCCACCATCTGTCGAGCATTTCAGCTTATTAGCTAGTTAAATTGCTCAGGGCTTTGAGGGCTGTAAGGGCTTTTTAGCGATTGATGGCTCGGAGTTCAGTTGAATTTCTTGCAAGCTTGGTGTTAGAGCCAAACGTTCATCAAACACAAAACAGTCTCCTTGATAAAAAGTTTGACCAACCTGCTCGAAATAATTGAGAATACCACCCTCGAGTTGAAGGGTGTTTTCTATCCCAATTTCTTGCATTAACAAATTGGCCTTTTCGCAGCGGATACCTCCAGTACAAAAACTGATCACAGTTTTATCTTTGAGTACAGCTTGATTTTTTTCTAGAGCAGATGGAAATTCGCTAAATTGTTTTAAATCAAAATGGACGGCATTTTTAAAAGTGCCAAATGCTACCTCAAAGCTGTTACGAGTATCTAATAAGAGAATTGGACGATTTGTATCATCATGTCCTTGTATAAGCCATTGTTTAAGTTTTTCGGGGGTAATACTAGGCGCTCGTTTTTCATAGGCATGAATCGTCGGATGATTCATACGAATAATTTCAGGTTTAATTTTGACAAGCATTTTTTTATAGGGTTGGTACTCAGACCAGCTATTTTTAGTAGCCATATTTTCAAACGCTGGAATTTTACAAAACCATTCTAACCAAGAAGTAATATTTTCCTGCGGTGCGGCCAAGAAAAGATTAATCCCCTCAGAGGCAATGATGATGGTACCTTTAATGCCTTGATTGATAGCTTGTTCAAGTAAATCATCCCGCAGCGTAGACAGATTTTCGAGAACACCAAAGCGATAGGCTGAAATATTCAGAATCGGCTGCATGGATTGTTTAAAACTTTTCGTTAGCTCGCAAATATCGCCAAGCACCAACTGGTAGATTGCCAAGTGGTATTTGCCCAATGCGAATCCGTTTGAGACCTACAACATGCAGTCCTACTAATTCGCACATACGGCGTATTTGTCTTTTCTTTCCCTCCTTGAGAACGAAGCGTAGTTGATTCTCATTTTGCCAGCTCACCTTGGCTGGTTGCAGTACTTGTCCATCTAGACTTAATCCGTGGCATAAGGTGGCTAGCCCGGAAGGTGGGAGTTTTCCTTCGACACGAACAAGGTACTCCTTTTCGATGGGGCTATTTTCACCGATGAGTAATTTAGCAATGCGCCCATCTTGGGTGAGAATTAATAATCCGGATGAATCGATATCAAGTCGACCGGCTGGGGCTAGTCCGCGCGTATTAAATTTTGCATTTTTAGTACTATCTAAATGCGTCTGAAAGAAATTCTCAGGCACTACTAGACTAGCAGCCGGTGGGTAATCTTTATCCTCATCCAAATGTGAGATGTAGCCGATTGGTTTATTGAGAAGGATGGTGACACGTGCGCTTTGCTGAAGCTGCGCAGCTTTTTTTAGCTCAATTTTTTGATGCGCAAAGGCACGGGTACCCAGTTCTGTAACCACTTCCCCGTCAACGGTCACAAGACCTTGTTCAATATAGAGATCGGCTTCTCGACGAGAACAAAGACCTTGGGTTGAGAGTAATTTAGAGATTCGTATTTTTTCCACTTAGATATTATCAGGCAAGTGCGCTGAAGAAGGCTTAAAATTGGAAGTTGAAGACAAAATACGCCAATTCTTGGCAATGTCACCCACTTTTAAAAGATTGATTTTCATGGCTTTATTTGTATTAAGCAATGCTAACTTAGCATATGGGCACGTTGATTTATTGGCAAATACAGCATTTTCTTTAGAGGAGGGGGAGCGGGTTGGGTTAATTGGACGCAATGGTGCGGGTAAATCTTCTTTATTAAAAGTTATTGCTGAGATAGAAAAATTAGATTCTGGCCTCATTCAAAAGCAACAACAAATTCGTATTACCTATGTCGCTCAGGAGCCTATTTTTGCGTCATCAGCTACTGTTTTTGAAACTGTCGCTTTGGGTTTGGAGAATATCAAGCGTTTGCGAGAGGAGTATGAATCGCTCAGTATGCAAGAGTGGACCGATCAAATCGGATCTCAAATGGACCTGCTATATACCCAAATAGATGCCCAACAGGGGTGGGCTTGGGAGCAGCAAATTACCGAAGTATTACAGAAATTACATTTAGATAGTCATCTGCAGATATCTGAGTTATCTGGTGGAAATAAAAAACGGGTTGCCTTAGCACAAGCTTTAGTTACTCAACCAGATGTCTTGTTGTTGGATGAGCCCACGAACCATTTAGATATGGATTCGATTGAATGGTTAGAACAGTTTTTAATTGGTATGAACCGTGCACTTATTTTTATTACGCATGACCGGGCTTTTCTTGATCAAGTAGCAACCCGTATCATTGAATTAGACCGAGGAATGATACGGAGTTATCCTGGGAATTTTCAGTCTTATTTAGACTTAAAAGAAAAGCAGTTAATTGATGAGTCTTTAGCTAATGCGCGCGCTGATAAATTATTGGCTCAGGAGGAAGTTTGGATTCGGCAAGGTGTCGAAGCAAGAAGAACGCGAAGTGTTGGTCGTATTGCAAGACTTGAGGTCTTAAGAGAGCAGCGAAGTGCCAGGCGAGAGTTAGTTGGTCAAGTAAAATTAGATATTCATGCTGGTCAGCGAACTGGCAAGATTGTCGCTAGTCTAGAGAATGTGTGTTTTTCGTTTGGAGAAAAACGCATTGTGAATGACTTTACAGCGACAATTTTGCGTGGTGATAAGGTAGGTATCTTAGGTCCGAATGGTGCTGGAAAGTCAACTTTATTAAAAATTATTTTAGGCCAATTGCAAGCGCAGTCTGGTGAAGTAAGGCAAGGTAGCATGATTGAAATTGCTTATTTTGATCAATTACGTGAAGCCCTTGATCTAGAGTCGAGTCTAGAAGATTTTATAAGCCCAGGCAGTGAGTGGGTAGAAATTGGTGGTCAGCGAAAGCATGTGAAGAGCTACTTAAACGATTTTTTGTTCTCACCAGAACGTGCTAGGTCGCCAGTTAAAACTTTATCAGGCGGGGAGCGAAATCGATTACTACTAGCCAGATTGTTTGCTAAACCAGCGAATGTATTAGTCTTAGACGAGCCGACCAATGATTTAGATATTGATACCCTAGATTTGTTAGAGGAATTTTTGCAAAATTATGGTGGAACAGTTTTTTTAGTAAGCCATGATCGCCAATTCTTAGACCATGTGGTCACTAGTATGATTGCATTTGAAGGTGCTGGTACTTGGCGCGAATACGAGGGTGGGTATGAGGATTGGAAGATCCAAAACCAGCGCCGACTAGCCTATTTAGGTGCTAGTCAAAAGGTGATTACAAACCCCGCGAAGTCGCGTAGTAATCAACCATCAGCAGCTAATAAGTTGGCCGAGGGAAGTTCGGGTCTGAATAAATATGAAAAAAAGGAACTTGACGAATTAGTTCTTCAAATTGAAGCGTTGGAGCGTGAACAAAGTGATTTAAGCGCACAATTAAGCGATGCTCAGTTGTATATGAATCGTCCGACGGAGGCGCAGGCTCTGCAAGAGAGGGCTACACAAGTGAGTGAGACACTCAATCAATTATTAGTTCGGTGGGAAACATTACTGCAAAGGCAGGAGCAGGCTTGGCAATGAGAGAGTATGTTTTGTAATGCTAAAAATAATTAACTCGGGGAGAAAAAGATGGATTTAGGAATACAGGGTAAAGTCGCTTTGGTCTTGGCTTCGAGTAAGGGTTTAGGCCAAGCGATGGCAGTTTCCTTAGCCAAGGAGGGAGCGCGAGTTGTTCTGACGGGCAGAACGGTAGAGGCGCTTGAACGGACCGCCAAGCAAATTATAGAAGCTGGCGGAAGGGCAACTGTTTTGCCATGGGACTTACATCAATTAAACGAGATTGATCTAAAGATTTCTCAGATTGAAAAAGAGGTAGGTCCGGTTGATATATTGATCAACAATACAGGTGGACCGCCGCCAACGTCAGCGGCAAATCAATCGATTGAATTATGGCAGTCCAACTTTAATCATTTAGTTTTGCTGTTGATGAAGGTGACTGATCGGGTGTTGCCGCATATGAAAGCAAAAGCTTGGGGAAGAATTATTACGAGTACCAGTTCAGGGATGATCTCTCCTATTCCAGGTTTGGCGATTTCAAACACGTTGCGTGCTGCAATTATGGGATGGTCTAAAACCTTAGCGAGCGAAGTAGCTAAGGATGGTGTGACGGTGAACATTGTTTTACCTGGCAGGATTGCAACCGACCGGTTGCATGAATTAGATCAAATTCGTGCACAGAAAGAATCAAAGACTGTTGCTGAAATTAGCGCCCGTTTACTGGCGGCTATTCCGATTGGTCGTTATGGTGATCCACAGGAATATGCTGCTGCGGTAACATTTTTAGCGAGCCAGCAAGCGTCCTATATTACTGGTGCGACACTGCGGATTGATGGCGGCAGTTATGCTGGCCACTAAGAGCATTTGAGATAGGCATTATTGCGATTGTATGAGTAACTCTATTTATAGGCGGATTACTGGATCACGGGAATTAGTTTGGCTTTTCTGTGCTCTCGTTTTATCCGTTACAGCATTAACTAGTGTAACTTTTTTATCGGATCGCCTAGCTCAAACTTTTGAAAATAATGCTCTAGAATTAATTGCCTCTGATGCAATTATTCGCAGTGATAAGCCAATTAGGTCAGTTTTTTTGGAAAAAGCGCTTGCCGATGGCCTACGTATTGGCCAAACGACTGTGTTTCCGACCATGGCGCAATTTGGGGAGCAGGCCAAGCTTGTTTCATTGAAAGCAGTTTCAAGTAGTTATCCACTGCGCGGTATGCTGCGACTGAAAAATGGCTCAACAGTTTTGCAGCGTGGGCAAGTTTGGATAGATCCTCAATTGGCAAAGATTTTGCAAATTGAAATTGGAAATAGGATCCAATTAGGAGAGGTCAAATTTACAGTAAGTGACTTCATCGATCGTGAATTAGATCGCGGCGCATCTTTTATGAATTTTTCACCGCGCGTAATGATGCATGAAGATGACTTAGCGGCAACAAAGTTATTAGGACTTGGCAGCCGTGCAAGCTATCGTTTGTTATTAGCTGGGTCTGCCGATATGTCTCTGAAGCAAGCGCAAGTAAATGTCAAAAAATATACGGAGTGGGCCCTGAATCTTATTGAAAAGGAAGATTTGAGGGGGGTGCAAATCGAAGGGATGGAGAACGGTCAACCTCTGATGCGTAAGACACTGGATCAAGCTAATCGATTCTTATCTTTGGTCGCACTATTAACAGCCATGATTGCGGCTGTAGGTATTGCGTTAACTTCGCAGCGTTATGTAGAGCGACAGAGCATCACTGCAGCAGTCTGGCGATGCTTTGGGGCGTCGCGTGGACAAATTTTATGGAGTCACGCCAAGCATTTTATCGTGGTGGCTATTTTAGGAGGTCTCTTAGGAATTGTATTTGGATGGGTTTTTCATGAGCTATTTATTTGGGGAATGCGTAACTTGATTGATCAAGACTTACCAAACCCATCTTGGTGGCCAGTTTGGTGGGGTTTACTCGTCTCGATCACCTTACTCTTTGGGTTTTCTGGGCCACCGTTACTTGCCTTGACTCAAGTATCGCCATTACAAGCTTTACGAAGTGTTGGTGGTAAGCGGACATTGGGTTATATCACTACAGCCTTATTTGGGTTGGGCAGTTATGTGGTTTTACTATTTTGGATTTCACAAAACTTCAAACTAGCAGGCATTATTTTAGGAGCATTTATTGGTGGTGTGATTTTGTTTGGAGGAGTAGGATATTTCTTGGCGCGGTATTTAGGAGAGCTTTTCGGTAATCGAATTCGTTTACCTGCGGGTATTCGATTTGCAGCGCAGCGTTTCAAAGGAAAGCCTCAATTTGCTGCCCAACAAATTACTACCCTAGCGGTGGCGATGATGGCATTACTTTTATTAATCGTGTTGCAGATCGACGTTTTAGGTGCTTGGCGGTCTAGCATTCCTCAAAACTCACCTAATCGTTTTTTATTAAATATCCAGCCTGATCAAAAAGAGGGAGTATTGCAGTTATTAACTCCGACTCAAGCTCAGTTAGATTTTGATTTATATCCCATGATTCGCGGCAGGTTAGTACGAATTAACCAACGCGAGGTCAGTTCAAAAGATTATCAAGCAGATAATGCCAAGCGTTTAATTGATCGTGAATTTAATCTATCCTACGCCGACAAGGTACCCCAAAAAAATCAGATTGTAGATGGTGTTTGGTTCTCCCCGGGCGGGGATGTTAAACAGGTATCGATTGAGTCAGGCTTAATGAAAACTCTTCAACTTCGCTTAGGGGATGTGCTTGAATTTGATGTGGCAGGGTTGCGTTATGAGGCGAAGATTACTTCGGTTCGTAAACTAGATTGGAATACGATGCGCGTCAATTTTTTTGCCATGACACCATCAGAGCTATTATCAGATGCACCACAAAGTTGGATAGTGGCATATCGGCAAGAGCAGAATCAACGTATTGATATGGATATTATTGCGGCCTATCCAAATATCACTGTTGTTGATACTGAGCAATCCTTAGCGCAGGCTAGTAGTGTGCTAATGCAATTGGTTTTTGCGATACAGATCCTTTTTTTATTAACCTTAATAGCTGGTTTGTTAGTTTTATTAATTGTTTTAGCAGGCGTTCAAGATCGACGCGTGCGTGAGGCTGCAGTTTTAAAGACAATGGGCGCTAGTCAGGCTTTTTTAGCACGAACTTGGTTGGTTGAGTTTGTTTTTTGTGGTGGAGTTGGTGGTTTATTAAGTGGACTCTGTGCGAGTATGACAGCATGGTTTTTGGCAAATAATGCTTTAGAAATATCTATGCCATTTCCGGCATGGATTATTTTGCTTGGGTTTGTCATGGGAGTAATCTTGAGTGGTTTATCGAGTTGGTTTTTACACGTCAAGATTTTTAAAGTTTCTCCGGTTCATATTTTACAAACCAATTAAATACACTACGACAGGTATTTAGGCTTGGAAAAATGGCCTATCACCAGCCACGGTAATGCGATGGCCACTTCGCGTATTTGGCCAATAGTCCCACATAGCCCGATGTTGAACACAGCGATTATCCCAAAAAGCGATAGAGTTTTTTTGCCATTTAAACCGGCATTGAAATAATGGATTTTCCATATGTTCGAATAGATAATTGAGAATGCCATCGCTTTCATCGATAGGTACTCCAATTAGGTGGGAAGTAAATCCTTTATTAATATAGAGGGCTTTTTTTAAAGTTATTGGATGAGTGCGAATTACGGGATGTTCAGCGTGCGGGTAATTCGTTTTATCTTGTACGCCAAAATTGGCGTAAGTTCCGCGATACGCAGGTTCGCCATCATGGAAGGCTGTTAAGCCCTGCAGATATGTTTTCATCCGTTCTGACAAGGCATCATACGCAGCGTACATACTTGCAAACAAAGTATCACCACCATTTTCTGGGCATTCGTAAATATGTAGAATACTTCCCATAGGAGGTTCTTGATCACAACTGACATCGGTATGCCAGACTTCACCATTCGCTCGGGGTGAGTTTCTATCTGCTTGGATAAGCATCATTTCGGGGATATTGGTAACGTGTGGTGCGGCGGGATGAATATGTAGATCGCCAAAGATCCGTCCAAACGTCACATGATTTTCTTTACTGATATCTTGATCGCGAAAGAAAATAACTTGGTTTTCTGCAAGCGCGCGGTGGAGTTCTTCTTGTTGTTTTGCCAGAATTGGCTTGCTCAAGTCGATTTGATGAATTTCAGCCCCAATGACTGGCGTCAGTTTTTTAACTTCGATTGTTTCAAAGGGTTTTTCGACATGGGTTTCATGACGGTATCTTGGCCCGTTATGACCTTTTAATTGGTTTGTGCGCATCCTGGATTCCTAATCTAATTTCACATTGGTACTTCGGATAATTTTTCCCCAGCGCTCTATTTCTGCAACGGTAAAGGCGGCAAACTCTTCTGGGGTAGACGTGATTGGTGCACCACCAAGCCCATCAAATCGTTTGAGTACGAGCGGGTCAGTACACGCCGTAACAATATCTTTATTAATTTTTCGAATAATTTCTTTCGGGGTACCTTTCGGGGCATAAAAACCTGTCCAAGTCCAAATTTGGAAGCCAGCTAACCCAGCTTCGATTGCCGAGGGCACTTTCGGAATCAGGTTATCCCTGGTGGGCAGACTCACTGCAAGGCCACGCATTTTCCCACCATCGATTTGCAAGCGTCCATTGGTTGTGTCGATGGTCATGAAGCTTAGCAGACCAGACAGAAGGTCCGGGAATGCCTGTGGATTACTTTTGTAGCCAATGGCACGGGCTGAGGCTTGCGCTTGTTGTAAATATAGTTCAGAGGCAATTCTAGCGGGCAATGAGCCAGCGCCAAAACTATGCTTATCTGGCTCAGATTGAAGAAGTGCAGTTAAGTCGCCGAGTGTTTTAATAGGCGAGTCAGCGCGCACGAGGACCACAAAAGATAATTTTCCAAACAAAGAGATTGCTTCAAAATCCTCAATAGGTCGATAGGGTAATTTGGGGTAGAGCGCTGGATTAACAGCATGCGTCATAGCAGAGGTTAAAAACAGATGGTGACCATCTGGTTTAGATCTGGCGGCTGCTTCTGCACCTGGAATGCCATTACCACCCCCACGATTATCAATTGTGACGGCTTGGCCCCACATTTGGGAGAGCTTTGCGGCGATTACTCGGCCGGTAATATCTGTGGCTGCTCCTGCGGGAAATGGTACGATAATATTGACTCTAGACTCAGGCCAAGTTTGCCCGAATGACGCATTGGGTAAAACTAATCCAAGGCTACTAGTTACTAGGCCTTTGTTAAAAAGACGTCGGTCCAAAATGATCTCCGGTTGTTATCCACTACTGGATTAACTACAGCATTAACTACTGCATATTATTTTTATCATGGCGGTTGACGGTATCTTTGACAACCATTTGCACCTTCAGGTTAGTCAGAACTGCAGGAATTGTCAAGAAGTCCTACAAGGGGCGCCTGGCTTTAGGCTGAAGGATTAACTTCATCTATCGGTGACTTGGGTAGTTGTATTAGGCGGGTTTTGGCAAGGCGATCAGCTAGAGACTGTTTTCCAAGTTGATTATTTTGATCGAGTAGGCAAGTCAACGGCCAGAAAAAGAGAGCCATGACAAATAGCAGTTCTAACGTGGGCCAGTTGCCCATGGGGTATCCGAGAAGCAATTTATAAGCGCCATAGATGATAACTGCTGGAATCAGCCAGAGCGAACCAATCGCAAAGCGAATCAGAGCTTGTGAGCGATTTAAATGCTTGCCAGATAAGTTAACCATTTTGACTCTCCAAGTCTGCATAGCGAGGGTTTGTCCCGTATTTGTCCAGTA
This sequence comes from uncultured beta proteobacterium, assembly GCA_903871735.1. Lineage (GTDB taxonomy): Bacteria > Pseudomonadota > Gammaproteobacteria > Burkholderiales > Burkholderiaceae > Polynucleobacter. Next base: position 80,809 of record CAIQHU010000185.1, read on the forward strand.
CCAAACAAAGTAGAGCCCAAATAACAAGTAGACATGCCCAAAAGCTAGCCAAGGTGGGACTTGGATTTCGAGCATGACTCCAAGGGCAAGTGATGGCACTAGGTAGCCTAGAGCCCAAACTCCCAAGAGCATGAGCATTTCATAAAGACCCACACAAATTCTGCGACGAATACTAGGTGCTACGAGGATATTTTCCAAGGAGTAACAACTTAATTGGGTTTTAAGGAAGGGGCGTTAACTAGTGAGGGTTTTTTTTGTTTCGAGTTGGCCTCGTCTGCTAACTGTTTTTTTTCTTCAGGAGATAGCTGTTGATAAGCTTCCCAGGCTTCGGCTTTTTTTTCATTTGGGATAGATTGACTTTTGATGAAATTTGCTCGGGCAGTCCGGCGTTCCTTGATAGATAGTTTAGACCAGTCTAACATTCGGATTTTTAAGCGTTCTTTTTCCGTATCTGAAAACTGATCATACCGATTTGCCAGTTGGGCCCATTTCGATTTTTGCTCGGGAGTTAGGCTTGCCCAGTCCTCCTCCAGTGAGGCTAGGACTTCTTTTTGGGGAGTTGAAAGTTCTGCCCAGCCAGGTGCTTTGGAGCCAATCGCATTGACAGAAGAAGATTGGGCATAGGCCAAATGTGCTATGGGGGTAGAGAGAAGCCCAGTTAATAATAAAATAGTTAATAATTTCATATACTTATATCGGTTCGCGAAGTTTTAATACCGATCTACTTGAACCGTTGAGCATACTGCAATGGTTTAGGGCAAGCAGATAGGCCAATCTACTGATTCAGGCTTGGGTCAGGCACTTTTTCACGACTTTTTTCAGTTGAGTTAGAAACTGCAGCCGGGTCATCTTGCTCATTCGCTTTTTCTGCACGGGCAAGCATATTTTTTAAGAATAGCTTAAAGCCATCATCGGCATAGGCATCTGGAGGCACTGAGTCGCTCAAAATGGCCGCATCAACTTCGACAATATCACTCAAACGGGCTTGTTGTTGCCAATCAGCAATTAAAAAGACTGTTACACAGATAAGTAATAGGGTACCTAGCCAATTAAAGGATTCGTAATTCATATTGAAAAATCCAGTAGAAAGAGTTTGGCTCGATTTTTTTTGCACAGAAAGTGCTTTTTCTCTTGATTTTTCAAGGTTTTGTAACACCTTAGGAGAAAGGTGGGCCAATTCTTTATCGAGTGAGCGAGCCACTGTCTTGCCAATTTGGTCGATTAATAGGTCATTCATGCTGTTTTTCTGAGCAAAATGCGGATTTATCGCGGTAGACGGGTTTTGATTTAAGGTATTCATCGATTATTCGCTTCTTTTTAGGGTGAGGCTTAAAGGTAAAACATCAATTCAATTGATTAGAAATTACAATTTAAAAACTAATTCCAAGCTTTTTTAATGCTAAGGCCAAAGTATGACAAGCTCGAGAACAATGTGTTTTAACACTTCCTTCACTACAACCCATCGCCGAGGCTGTCTCAGAAATATCTAACTCCTCCCAATAACGCATGAGGAAGGCTTCGCGTTGACGATTTGGTAACTTTTCTATTTCTTTTTCTAATATTGTTGATAATTCCATTCTTTCAAGCTGTTTTGATGACTCTTGCCCAAAACTAGAGGTCTCTGGATTTTCCAAGAAGTCTTCTGGGTGAGCATCCTCATCCGCATCATTTTTTTTAAACTTAGAGAATAGCGTAACCCAAGTGTTTCTGACCTTTTGCCGTCTAAACCAGTCCTTGGTGCAGTTTTGCACAATTCTTGTGAAAAGTAATGGTAATTCTTCAATATTTTTATCGCCATAACTTTGCGAGAGTTTAATCATGGCATCTTGCACGATATCTAAAGCCGTATCCTCATCGCGAACCGCGTAAAGAACTTGCTTAAAAGCGCGCTTTTCACTAGATTTGAGAAAGTCAGAAAGTTCTTTTGCAGAAGCCATGATTGAATTTTAAACACCAAACCAATATTTTTGTTCAATAAAAGACTTGAAATGTAATATAATTTAAAGTTCGCTTGTCCGAAACCTTTTAAAAGAAGGGTTTGAATCCGCAAGCATAGCCGCACGAAGTCACGCCACAAGCTGGGCAGAGAGCAGACCAACCAATTTTTTGCCGAAAATTGCAAAGGACTATAAGAAATGAATACTGTCAATGAAGTTGTAAATACATCGTTTAAGTCAAACGAGCAACTAGCACCCAATCCAGCGTCAAATTCTGAAGCGCCATCTTCTGCCCAAATAATTGGTGCCGAAATTTTGGTTCGAGCTTTAGCTGAGGAGGGGGTTGAATACGTCTGGGGTTACCCTGGTGGTTCGGTTTTATATATATATGACGAAATTCACAAACAAGAAAAATTCGAGCATATTTTAGTGCGTCATGAGCAGGGTGCTGTGCACGCTGCTGATGGCTTTGCACGTGCTTCTGGCAAAGTGGGCGTTGCTTTAGTTACGTCTGGCCCGGGAGTAACAAATGCTGTTACCGGCATTGCTACGGCCTATATGGACTCAGTACCACTTGTAGTGATTACTGGCAACGTGCCTTCGCACATGATTGGCGAGGACGCTTTTCAGGAGTGTGACACTGTTGGTATTACTCGGCCAATTGTCAAACATAATTTTTTAGTAAAAGATGTAAAAGACTTAGCATTGACGATAAAAAAAGCCTTTCACATTGCTCAAACTGGTCGGCCTGGGCCTGTGGTCATCGATATTCCCAAAGATATTTCTTTTCACAAAGCCGTTTATGAATATCCAAAAGAAATTGAAATGCGTTCGTATAACCCGGTACTACGGGGGCATTCTGGCCAAATTCGTAAAGCCATTCAGTTGTTGCTAGATGCGAAGCGCCCATATATTTATAGTGGTGGGGGCGTTATTTTGGCAAATGCTGCATCGCAACTCAAGGAATTTGCTGAATTATTAGGTTATCCGGTTACCAATACTTTAATGGGTCTCGGTGGGTTTCCTGGTTCCAATCCTCAGTTTGTTGGGATGCTTGGTATGCATGGCACTTATGAAGCCAATATGGCGATGCAACATGCAGATGTAGTGATCGCGATTGGGGCGCGCTTTGATGACCGTGTGATTGGCAATCCTCAGCATTATATGAGTGTGCCACGCAAGGTAATTCACGTGGATATTGATCCATCGGTGATTTCCAAAAGAGTCCACGCTGACGTGCCGATTGTTGGCAATCTCAAGGACGTTTTGACAGAGATGACGGCACAGATTCGCTCGATGGGGGCTATTAAAAACCAGTCCGACGTTCAAATTTGGTGGCAGCAAATTAAAGAATGGCAAAAAACAGATTGCTTGAAATATGATCGCCAGTCTGAAATCGTCAAACCACAATATGTCGTTGAAAAGTTATATGAATTGACTGGTGGAGACGCATTCATTTGCTCGGATGTAGGGCAGCATCAAATGTGGGCAGCGCAGTTTTATAAATTCAACAAGCCCAGAAGATGGATTAATTCCGGTGGACTAGGCACCATGGGGGTTGGGTTGCCTTATGCGATGGGAATTAAAAAAGCCTTTCCTAATGAAGAAGTGTGTACGATTACTGGCGAGGGGTCGATTCAAATGTGCAGTCAGGAGTTGTCGACCTGTTTGCAATATGACACGCCGATTAAGATCATTTCCCTCAATAATCGGTATTTAGGAATGGTCAGACAATGGCAGGAGTTAAGTTACAGTAAGAGATACTCCCATTCTTATATGGATTCCTTACCCGATTTTGTGAAGTTAGCCGAAGCCTATGGTCATGTCGGGATGCGGATTGAAAAAACTGCAGACGTCGAGGGGGCTTTGCGTGAGGCCTTGAAATTAAAAAAACGTACAGTCTTCATGGATTTTCAGACTGACCCAACAGAGAACGTTTGGCCGATGGTTGAAGCCGGCAAGGGAATTACAGAAATGTTGCTTGGTGGGGAGAATGATGAATGAGGCATATTATTTCGGTTTTGTTAGAAAATGAGCCTGGAGCCTTATCAAGGGTAGTTGGATTATTTTCTGCGCGCGGTTACAACATCGAAAGTTTGACTGTCGCCCCAACTGAAGACTCCTCGTTATCACGTATGACAATAGTGACGACTGGTTCTGATGAGGTCATTGAGCAGATCACGAAGCATTTAAACCGCTTAGTTGAAGTTGTTAAGGTCTATGATTTGAGTGAAGGCTTGCATATTGAGCGCGAATTGATGCTTATTAAAGTTCGAGCAGTTGGAAAAGAGCGCGAGGAAATGAAGCGAACGACTGATATTTTCAGGGGGCGGGTAATTGACGTAACGGATAAAAGTTATACGATTGAGTTAACGGGTGACTCGGCTAAGCTAGATGCTTTTATTGAAGCAATTGATCAAGCATCCATCTTGGAAACCGTTCGAACGGGTGCCTCTGGAGTAGGTCGAGGCGAGAGAGTTTTACGGGTTTAGTGCGCGTGTATTGTTGCGCAAATAGATGTTGTGGTGGATAAATATTCAAACGATTTTTTTATAGGAACGCAAATGAAAGTTTTTTACGATAAAGACGCTGATTTATCCCTTGTAAAGGGCAAACAAGTAACTATTATTGGTTATGGTTCACAGGGTCACGCACACTCTTTGAATTTACATGACTCAGGGGTGAATGTAACTGTTGGCTTGCGAAAAAATGGTGCTTCTTGGGCTAAAGCCAGTAACGCGGGGTTAAAGGTCAAAGAAGTTGCTGATGCAGTTAAAGGGGCCGATATCGTGATGATGTTGTTACCCGACGAACAAATTGCAGAAGTGTACAAAACAGAAGTTGCCCCAAATATCAAGCCTGGCGCTGCGTTAGCATTTGCGCATGGATTTAACGTGCATTATGGTCAAGTGATTCCTCGGGCAGATATTGATGTCATTATGATTGCACCTAAGGCTCCTGGTCATACTGTGAGAAGCACGTACGCCCAAGGCGGTGGAGTACCCCATTTGGTGGCGGTATACCAAGACAATTCTGGCGCGGCTAGAGATATCGCCTTGTCATATGCAACTGCCAACGGTGGTGGTCGTGCCGGAATCATTGAGACAAATTTTAGAGAAGAGACTGAGACAGACTTATTTGGTGAACAAGCTGTTCTGTGTGGCGGCGCTGTAGAGTTAGTTAAGGCTGGCTTTGAGACTTTAGTTGAAGCGGGTTATGCACCCGAGATGGCTTATTTTGAATGCCTCCATGAACTGAAATTGATTGTTGATTTAATTTATGAGGGTGGTATTGCGAATATGAACTATTCGATTTCCAATAACGCCGAGTACGGCGAGTACGTAACTGGCCCAAGAATTGTCACGGAGCAAACGAAGCAGGTAATGCGTGATGTTTTAAAAGATATTCAAACAGGCGAATATGCCAAGAGTTTTATTTTAGAAAACCGTGCTGGAGCCCCAACGTTGATTTCGCGTCGACGTTTAAATGCTGAGCATCAAATTGAACAAGTTGGCGGGAAGTTGCGTTCGATGATGCCATGGATTGCTAAAAATAAATTAGTTGACCAAAGTAAAAACTAGTTGGAGTCAAGTTTGAAAAATAAAGGTAGCCATGACATATAACCACCCACTAATTGCGCGCGAAGGTTGGCCTTATTTAGCAGGTATTGGGGCAGTAACCTTGCTTGTGCAAAGCCTGGGCGGGTTTATTTTTGCATGGCCCTTTTGGTTGATCTTTCTATTTGTTTTACAGTTCTTTCGAGACCCTCCACGACTAGTACCCTTAGCAGAAAATGCTGTTTTAGCTCCAGCTGATGGCCGAATTGTTGTGGTGGAAAAGACGACCGATCCATATGCTGATCGTCAAGCTTTAAAGATTAGCATCTTTATGAATGTTTTTAATGTGCATTCAAATCGTATTGCTGTAAATGGTCGGATAAAAAAAATTCAGTACTTCGAGGGAAAGTTTGTTAACGCTGACTTAGATAAAGCATCTACTGAAAATGAGCGGAATGCGATCGTACTCGAGGCCAATGGGCATGACATTACATTAGTTCAAGTTGCTGGGCTCATTGCTAGGCGAATTCTTTGTTACGTGCGGGTTGGTGATCAGGTAAAAAAAGGCGAGCGGTATGGTTTTATCCGTTTTGGATCGCGCGTTGATGTGTATTTGCCGCTAACTGCTGAGCCACTCGTCACTGTAGGCGACCGTGTTAGTGCAACTTCAACGATCCTTGCCACTTTGCCCAACCTGGATGGTTAAGGGTTGCTGATGGCGCAATTTCGTAAAAATAGAATTACCCGGCCAAAAGTTTTTAAGCAGGCCCGATTGCGTTCTTCTGAAAATGAATCAAGCAGGCTTTTGGATATTTCCGCTCCTCCAGAACCCTTAAAAGAGTTTTATCCAAAGCCGCGCAATAAGGCGATTTATTTACTACCGAATGCCTTTACGACAGCCGCCTTATTTTGTGGTTTTTTTGCGATAGTGCAAGCGATGAACCAGCGCTGGGAAGTGGCCGCAATTGCCATATTTTGCTCGATGGTCTTAGATGGTATGGATGGACGAGTAGCCAGAATGACGCGCACGCAAAGCGCTTTTGGGGAGCAGTATGACTCGTTAGCTGACATGGTGTCATTCGGAGTTGCTCCAGCACTAGTAGCCTATGAGTGGACTTTAAAAGGGCTTGGGAAATGGGGTTGGTTAGCAGCATTTATATATTGCGCCGGGGCGGCACTGCGTTTAGCCCGTTTTAACATCATGACAGGAGAAGCCGATAAGCGTTTTTTCCAAGGTCTTCCAAGTCCGGCTGCTGCAGCAATTATCGCGGGTTTTGTTTGGTTAGCCGAGGATAATAAATTACCGGTTGCGAACCTAGCTATTCCTTGGACGATGTTCTTTTTGACAATTTATGCAGGTATTACGATGGTTTCGAATGTTCGGTTTTATAGTGGTAAGACTTTGGATATTCGCTATCACGTCCCTTTTGGAATGATGGTACTTCTTATTTTGCTATTTGTTTTAGTGTCTAGTGATCCACCTTTGACACTTTTTGGATTATTTGTTTTATATGCCTTGTCTGGGTATGTCACATGGTTTTGGGGTATTTTGCCATTTAGTAAAAAAGTGGGCCGTACGAAGACTGCAATTACCCCTAAAGCTCCTTCGGACTCTGATGAAAAATTAGATGTAGTGAACAAGTGACATAAAAATTAATTCGGTGTATAGTATTTATATGAAATTCAATAAGCAATTATTTTTAATACTAAACCTTCTGGCGCTGGATCATTTGACCGGGGCTAGAGATCGAGTTTGCTAAACAGCATTTATTTAAAAAGACATACATAACGAATCTTACTAACCCCAGCCAAGTTGCTGGGGTTTTGTTTTATATGAGTGAGTAAATTAAGCACAATTAGGAGAAAGAAGATGGCAATGGACAAACTAATCATTTTTGACACCACTTTGAGGGATGGCGAACAGTCGCCAGGTGCTTCCATGAGTAAAGATGAGAAAGTTCGAATTGCAAGACAACTAGAGCGATTACATGTCGATGTCATTGAAGCTGGGTTTGCCGCGAGTTCCCCGGGTGATTTTGCGGCCATTCAAGCCGTTGCAGCAGCGGTCAAGGACGCAACAATTTGTTCATTAGCACGTGCGAATGAGTACGATATCACGCAAGCTGCAAGGGCTCTAGAAGGCGCCAATTCAAAAAGAATCCATACTTTTATTGCCACCAGCGCTTTACATATGGAAAAAAAGTTACGCATGACACCAGAACAGGTTATGGAGCAAGCCATTGCATCAATCCGGTTAGCTCGGCAGTTTACTGATGATATTGAATTCTCACCAGAGGATGGATACCGTTCAGATCCGGAATTTTTATACCGTGTCTTAGAAGCCGTGATTCGGGAAGGCGCTACAACTATAAATGTTCCAGACACTGTGGGTTATGCTGTGCCAGAGTTATATGGTCAGTTCATTCTTGATTTACGGCAAAAGATTCCTAATTCCGATAAAGCGATTTGGTCGGTACATTGCCACAATGATTTAGGCTTAGGGGTAGCAAACTCCTTAGCGGGTGTACATATTGGCGGAGCACGTCAAGTCGAATGCACTATTAATGGTTTAGGTGAGCGAGCAGGAAATACTTCCTTAGAAGAGATTGTGATGGCTATTAAAACGCGTCGCGATTTTTATAACTTACAAGTTGGCATTGATGCTACACAAATTGTTTCTAGTTCGAAGATGGTTTCACAAATTACTGGTTTTGTGGTGCAGCCAAATAAGGCCGTAGTAGGAGCTAATGCCTTCGCACATGCCTCAGGCATCCATCAAGACGGAGTTTTAAAGGCGCGCGATACTTATGAAATTATGCGTGCTGAGGATGTGGGCTGGAGTGCTAATAAGATTGTGCTTGGGAAGCTTTCTGGCAGAAATGCTTTTAAGCAAAGATTACAAGAGCTTGGTGTATCGATGGATTCCGAGGTTGATTTGAACGCTGCTTTTATCAGGTTTAAAACCTTAGCTGATCAAAAATCTGAGATTTTTGATGAAGATATCATGTCTATTTTGTCAAACTCGCAACAGCAACAGGGCGCTGATTTTTTCCGATTTGTTTCTTTATCGCAGCACTCCGAGACGGGGGAGGTGCCTCGGGCAAAGATTGTTTTACAAATGGGGGGTATTGAGCAAAGTAGTTCAAGCGAGGGGAATGGCCCAGTAGATGCCACTTTAAATGCGATTGAAGTCCAAGCCCAAAGTGGTGCTGAGTTATTGCTCTATTCCGTCAATGCGATTACTGCGGGGACGCAGTCGCAAGGTGAGGTCACGGTTCGTTTGACTCGAGCTGGCCGGGTCGTGAATGGGGTTGGTACGGATCCTGACATTGTTGCGGCCTCGGCTAAGGCGTATTTGGCCGCATTAAACCGTTTACATGACCCTGCTGGAGAGAAGATCAACGCGCAAATGGCTTCTTAATAATTTCTGCAATATCAATCAATTAGAGTTTTTTTGATTAGTTTGCTACAATATGAGGCTAAGTAAACATGGATGTTGTTGATTAGTGGTGTGACCATTGTTTTACGAGCAAAGTTCTACGAGCAAAAGGTTTTACGAGTAAAAAGTTGTTTTTTGAATATTTTGATTAATCACGACACAGAAGTGGTTAGCCCAATTTGCAGGGTTTTGTCTGAGATGGGTTAGCTGCAGTGTTCGCAAGTAAGGAGTTTTTTATGGCTGTTAACACGCAAGCAAAAGCAGTTATTGTTAAAGAGCACGCCCGTGCCCAAAACGATACTGGTAGTCCAGAGGTGCAAGTTGCCCTCCTGACTGCACGTATCAACGATCTCACCACACACTTTAAGGCCAACGCCAAAGACCATCATAGCCGTCGAGGGCTTTTGAAAATGGTTTCACGTCGGCGACGTTTATTGGATTACTTGAAGGGTAAAGACTTTGATCGTTATCGTGTTTTGATTGAGAAACTGGGCTTACGTAAGTAAGGTCAAAATGCCCGCTGTAATTTTAGCGGGCATGTTTGTTTGGTAGGGTTCTTTTTAAAGTGGTTTTTTAAAGGGACTGTTTGAAGAGGTAGTCTTTTAGGGTGTGTGTTTAGAAGTGAAATAATTGGGTATGTGTCATTCCAATTGTGGTATTTAAGTATGGTTATTGATCCTGACCGGCTCAGGTTCATTGATCTCAAGACTACAGTTGGAATGGCATGCCCTCTCATGTCAATTTCATCATCTAACTCACTCTCGGGTGTTTCTGCGGCACTTGAATCCGTAGAAAATTAGCGCATGACTTCTTGCGCTAATTAACTATTTGGAGAAAATATGAGTTTATTTAATAAGGTTACAAAAACGTTTCAATGGGGTAAACATACAGTTCGGTTAGAGACTGGCGAGATCGCTCGCCAATCTGGTGGCGCTGTTTTAGTAGATATGGACGATACAGTTGTTTTAGCAACAGTCGTTGGCGCAAAAAATGCTAAGCCTGGTCAGGATTTCTTTCCTTTGACGGTTGACTATATTGAGAAGACGTATGCTGCGGGTAAGATCCCTGGTGGCTTTTTTCGCCGTGAAGGTCGACCATCAGAAGGAGAGACATTAACATCGCGTTTAATCGACCGGCCGATTCGCCCACTTTTCCCTGAGGACTTTTATAACGAAGTTCAGATTGTGATTCATGTCATGTCGATTAACCCAGAGGTGCCGGCTGATATCGCTGCCTTGATCGGTGCATCGGCTGCCCTAGCTATATCTGGTATTCCTTTTAATGGTCCTTTAGGCGCCGCTCGTGTAGGCTATAAGGATGGCGAATATCTCTTAAACCCAACGCGTTCGGAGCAATTAGATAGCCAATTAGATTTGATCGTAGCTGGGACACAAAATGCTGTTTTAATGGTTGAATCTGAAGCGCACGAATTGTCCGAAGAGATCATGCTAGGCGGAGTTGTTTTTGGGCATGAACAAGCGCAAGTGGCAATTACTGCGATTCAGGAATTAGTCCGTGACGGTGGAAAGCCGGAGTGGGATTGGAAGCCTGCTGAGAAAAATGAAGCGCTCATTGCGAAGGTTGCGCAGATTGCTGAGCAGGGTCTGAAGGATGCATATCAAATTCGACAAAAGCAAGCGCGTTCATCTAAGCTCAAAGAGGTAAGTGCTGACTTGATGACTAAATTGGCCGCTGACGGTGAGGTTGATGAAGTGGCTGTTGGGAACATTCTCTTTGGTTTGGAATCGAAGATTGTTCGCGGACAGGTTTTAAGTGGTGAGCCAAGAATTGATGGACGTGACACCAGAACTGTCAGGCCAATTGAAATCCGTACGGGTGTTTTACCCCGAACGCATGGCTCGGCATTATTTACAAGGGGCGAAACACAAGCCTTAGTTGTGGCCACGTTGGGTACTGCGCGAGATGAGCAAATCATTGATGCTCTTGAAGGAGAGTACCGAGATCGCTTCATGTTTCACTACAATATGCCCCCTTTTGCAACTGGCGAGACGGGTCGAGTTGGAACGCCCAAGCGTCGTGAGATTGGTCATGGCCGTTTAGCTAAGCGTGCTTTAGTTCCAGTTTTACCAAAAGCTGACGAATTTGCCTATAGTATTCGTTTAGTCTCAGAAATTACTGAATCCAATGGCTCATCCTCGATGGCATCGGTTTGTGGTGGTTGCTTGGCTCTCATGGATGCTGGCGTCCCCGTTAAAGCGCACGTCGCTGGTGTTGCAATGGGTTTAATTTTGGATGGTAATCGCTTTGCAGTTTTAACGGATATTTTAGGTGACGAAGATCACTTAGGTGATATGGACTTTAAAGTTGCTGGAACGGCCAGTGGTGTTACTGCCTTGCAGATGGACATTAAAGTACAGGGTATTACGAAGGAAATTATGCAAGTTGCTTTAGAGCAAGCCAAAGAGGGGCGTTTGCACATTCTTTCGAAAATGCAAGAGTCGATGTCGAGTATTCGTACTGAGTTGTCAGAGCACGCTCCACGCATGGTCACTATTAAGATTCATCCGGACAAGATTCGTGAGGTTATTGGTAAAGGTGGCGCAACGATACAAGCACTAACCAAGGAAACGGGTTGCAGCATCGATATTAAAGACGATGGTACTGTCACAATTGCTTCGACGAGCGCCTCTGGTATGGAGGAAGCTAAGCGTCAAATTGAGGGTATAACTGCCGAAGCTGAAGTTGGTAAAACATACGAAGGTCCAGTAGTGAAGATCTTAGAGTTTGGTGCGCTTGTGAATATTCTTCCTGGTAAAGATGGCCTTTTGCATATTTCGGAGATTGCCCACGAACGTGTGAAGGAAGTAAAAGACTTTTTACAAGAGGGGCAAATTGTTAAAGTCAAGTTGTTAGCCGCAGACGATCGTGGTCGCTTAAAACTTTCGATGAAAGCTCTCTCTCCCGAAGAGGGTGGACCGGCTTTAGCTCAACCAGCGCCAGTTGCTTCTAATCATGAAGCTTCGGGCAATACTGAGCAGTAATTTACTGAGGACTGTGGGATGCGCACGCAATTAGTTGTTGCTAATTGGAAGTTAAATGGTAATTGGGCTTTTAATGAAGCGATGGTGGGTGCGCTAACCCAAGGTTTAAATAAGGAACAATTACAGCCGCGGGATGTTGTTTTGTGTCCGCCAGCAGTCTATTTACACCAGGTAAGTGGTCTTTTAGGTAGTTCATCGATTTGGTTGGGTGCGCAAGATCTTTCAGAGCAAGTCTGTGGAGCATTTACCGGAGAGATATCCGGGCAGATGATCAAAGAATTAGGATGTCGCTACGTGTTAGTTGGACATTCTGAAAGAAGACAGCGGCATGCTGAGGGTGATTCCTTGGTGGGAAAAAAGGCTTTGGCGGCCATTGTTGCGGGTTTAACGCCTATTATTTGTCTTGGCGAGACCTTGAATGTTCGTCAGTCAGGCTCTATGCAAGGAGTTATTGAAGGGCAATTAGATAGTATCTATGCGGTTTTAAAGGACGATATTTTTAAGGCTGTTATTGCTTATGAGCCGATTTGGGCGATTGGAACGGGTTTAACTGCCACCAGTGAGCAAGCACAAGAAGCGCATCGTATTTTAAGAAAAAAACTAGCATTGATTGATTCGATGTATGCCCAAAGAGTCTTGATAATCTATGGTGGGAGTGTGAAAGCTAGCAATGCAGCGGAGTTATTGAGTATGTCTGATATTGATGGTCTTTTAGTCGGAGGGGCTTCTTTAGTCTCTGAGGAATTTATAACAATTTGTCAAGCTGGTTTGAATTTGTAAGGAAAAGAGAGAAATTATGGAATGGTTAAAAACTGTATTAATGATTGTGCAAATTATTTCTGCGCTAGGCGTTATTGCATTGGTTTTAGTTCAACAAGGTAAGGGTGCTGATATGGGCGCTGCTTTTGGCTCTGGATCGTCAGGTAGTATTTTTGGCGCGACAGGTTCGTCTAATTTCCTTTCAAGGACTACGGGTATTTTAGCGGCAGTTTTTTTCCTCAGCACACTCTCGATTAGTTATCTAGGGACCGATCACTCCAAGGATGCGGGGGTACTTTCAAAGCCGGCTAGTGGCGTTCCAACTGATCGCACGACAGACGCTTTGCCATCGCCTGTGAAAGAAGTTGCTCCCCCATCGGGATCGACAGTACCAAAGTAGTGCTTATAGGCTTTTTTTAGGCGATTTTTTTGCCACATCGTTCGGAAAAGGCTAAAATATCGTCTATGAATGTAGTTTTATGCCGACGTGGTGGAATTGGTAGACACGCTATCTTGAGGGGGTAGTGGCGTAAAGCTGTGCGAGTTCGAGTCTCGCCGTCGGCACCAAGTAATTTTGTCATAGAACTGTTTTACAATTCAGATGATTATGATATTTTGAATTTAATTTGGAAGCCAATTGGACCTATCTAACTACCTCCCAGTTTTCTTATTTATCCTAGTGGGGATTGCTGTTGGTTTTGTGCCCATGTTTTTGGGAAAGATCATTGGCCCATCCAATCCGGATGCAGAAAAGATTTCGCCATACGAGTGTGGCTTTGACGCTTTTGAAGATGCGCGAATGAAGTTTGATGTGCGCTATTACCTGATTGCTATCTTATTCATTTTATTTGATTTAGAAACTGCTTTTTTATTCCCATGGGGAGTTGCACTCAAAGAAATTGGTTGGGCTGGTTATTTTTCAATGATTGTATTTCTTTTGGAATTTGTCGTTGGCTTTGTTTATATATGGAAAAAGGGCGCTTTGAACTGGGAATAGTTTTTAGCGCAAATTGAATCTATGGCATTAGAGGGATTACTCAAAGAAGGTTTTGTTACAACTTCAGCTGATAAGTTGATTAACTGGACTAGGACAGGTTCGCTTTGGCCAATGACCTTTGGCCTAGCTTGTTGTGCAGTAGAGATGATGCATGCTGGGGCAGCGCGCTATGACCTAGACCGATTTGGTGTTGTTTTCAGACCATCGCCTAGGCAGTCTGATTTAATGATCGTAGCTGGGACCTTGTGTAACAAGATGGCGCCTGCACTTCGGAAGGTTTATGATCAGATGCCGGAGCCGAGGTGGGTTTTATCAATGGGCTCTTGCGCTAACGGTGGTGGTTACTACCATTACTCTTACTCGGTTGTGCGCGGCTGTGATCGCATTGTGCCGGTTGATGTGTATGTTCCTGGATGCCCGCCAACAGCAGAAGCTTTGATTTATGGAATTATTCAGTTACAAGCGAAGATTCGTCGCACATCAACCATTGCTAGAAAAGCGTAAATGATTCGATGAATGAGCGTTTAGTCCATTTAGAGCAACTTCTCCAAAAGCGATTTTCTGGGTTAGCACACATTGAGTGTGCGCTCAATGAAGTGACCATGACTGTCCAGTCGGTAAATTATTTAGAAATTGCCAAACAGATAAAGGTCTTACCTGAATTTGGTTTTGAGCAATTAATGGATTTATGTGGCGTAGACTACCAGTCCTATGGGGATGGTCTTTGGACAGGGCAACGATTTGCCGCAGTATCGCATCTTTTATCGATTCAAAATAACTGGCGTTTGCGATTTCGGGTGATGGCCGAGCAAGATGACTTTCCAGTGTTACCGAGTTTGACAGGAGTTTGGAGTTCGGCGAATTGGTATGAGCGCGAGGCCTTTGATTTATTCGGGATCATTTTTGATGGCCATGATGATTTAAGGCGGATCCTTACGGATTATGGTTTTATTGGGCATCCATTTCGGAAAGATTTTCCAGTTTCCGGTCAAGTTGAAATGCGCTATGATCCTGAGCAAAAAAGAGTTATTTATCAAGCCATTACGATTGAGCCTAGGGAATTAACACCCCGGGTAATTCGGGAAGAGAACTACGGAACCTAGTATGGCAGAGATTAAAAACTACACAATCAATTTTGGGCCACAGCACCCTGCAGCTCATGGAGTTTTGCGTTTAGTTCTAGAGTTAGATGGGGAAGTTATTCAGCGGGCGGATCCGCACATTGGGTTATTGCACCGAGCTACTGAGAAATTAGCAGAGACTAGAACTTGGATCCAAAATGTGCCTTACATGGATCGTTTGGATTATGTCTCCATGATGGCTAATGAGCATGCTTATGTCATGGCGATTGAAAAGCTCTTACAGATTGAAGTTCCTTTGCGCGCACAATATATTCGTGTGATGTTTGACGAGATCACGCGCTTGCTTAATCATTTGTTGTGGATTGGTTGTCACGGCTTAGATGTAGGAGCGATGGCAGTGTTTTTGTATGCCTTTAGAGAGCGTGAAGATTTGTTTGATATGTATGAGGCGGTTTCAGGTGCAAGGATGCATGCTGCCTACTACAGGCCTGGCGGAGTTTATCGGGACTTACCGGAACAAATGCCGCAATATAGTGCCAATAAAATTCGTGGTCAAAAAGCCATGGATAAGATGAATGCCAATCGTCAAGGATCACTCCTTGATTTTATTGAAGATTTTACAAACCGCTTTCCTCATTATGTGGACGAGTATGAGACTTTATTAACAGATAATCGTATTTGGAAGCAACGTTTAGTGGGTATTGGAGTGGTATCACCCGAGCGTGCTTTACAGTTAGGATTCTCTGGAGCGATGTTGCGCGGCTCTGGGATTGAATGGGATTTGCGGAAGAAGCAACCTTATGAAGTTTATGATCAATTGAAATTTGATATTCCGGTAGGAGTCAATGGTGACAGTTACGATCGTTACCTAGTCCGAGTAGAAGAAATGCGTCAGTCGAACCATTTAATTCAGCAATGTATTGCTTGGTTACGCGTTAATCCTGGGCCGGTTATCACGGACAATCACAAGGTCGCATTACCAACTCGGGTTGATATGAAGTCGAATATGGAGGAGTTGATCCATCACTTTAAATTAGCCACTGAAGGAATGCACGTGCCGATTGGTCAGGCGTATGCTGCCATTGAACACCCCAAAGGTGAATTTGGAATTTATGCGATCTCAGATGGAGCGAATAAACCTTATCGGCTCAAGATTCGAGCCCCAGGATTTGCGCATCTTGCCGCCTTAGATGAGATGGCTAGGGGGCATATGATTGCGGATGCGGTCACAATTATTGGTACGCAAGACATCGTTTTTGGTGAAATTGATCGTTAGGGCATGAGCATGGTAGAGCTTTCAGAAAAATCGGTCCAAGAAATTCATCGCAATATTGCGAAGTACCCGGCTGATCAAAAACAAGCAGCGGTGATGGCGGTCTTGACGATTGTTCAGGATGAAACTGGTTGGTTAGACGCTAGCGCCATAGCACTAGTGGCACAGATATTGGATATGCCACCAATTGCTGTGCAGGAGGTAGCGACTTTTTATAATATGTACAACACCAAACCGATTGGTGCTTTTAAGTTGTCTGTGTGCACCAATTTGCCTTGTGAATTATCTGGGGGTTTGCGAGCTGCGCTGTATCTCAAAGAAAAGTTAGGGATTGATTTTAATGAGACCACACCCTGTGGCACTTTTACATTGGTGGAGGGTGAATGCATGGGTGCTTGCGCGGATGCGCCTGTTGCCCTCGTCAATAATAAGCGGATGTGTAGTTGGTTAAGTAATGATCGTATTGATCAGTTATTAGCGGAGCTATCGGCTAGCCAAGGAGTAAATCAGGTCGCTCATACGTCTGAGAAAACTCCTGTAATTCAAGAATTCAATGAAACCAAAGAAATGGGTAATCGAGCATGAGTTCATTACACACCCTGCATATCAACCCGTTGATCTTAGCCGGGTTAAATGGTAGTAATTGGCATTTGGCTGACTATGAGTCCCGTGGCGGCTATACACAATTAAAAAATATCCTTGAGCAGAAAATTCCTCCCGAAGAGGTGATTGCAAGAGTGAAAGCCTCCGGACTTCGAGGCCGGGGTGGAGCTGGTTTTCCGACTGGTTTGAAATGGAGTTTTATGCCACGTCAGTTACCGGGTGACAAATATTTAGTTTGTAATTCGGATGAGGGGGAGCCTGGCACCTTTAAAGATCGGGATATTTTGCGGTATAACCCCCATGCTTTAATTGAAGGCATGGCCATTGGCGCTTACGCCATGGGAATTCCGGTTGGTTACAACTATATTCACGGTGAGATTTGGCAAGAATATACAATCTTTGAGCAAGCGCTTGAAGAGGCGCGTTCTGCGGGATATTTAGGCAAGCAAATTTTAGGATCAGACTTTTCTTTTGAGTTGCATGCGCATCATGGCTACGGTGCTTATATTTGTGGCGAAGAGACTGCCTTACTAGAATCTTTAGAAGGAAAAAAGGGGCAGCCTAGATTTAAACCACCGTTTCCGGCAAGTTATGGATTATTTGGTAAGCCAACAACCATCAACAACACGGAAACTTTTGCTGCGGTACCGTTTTTATTGCAAGTTGGGCCTGAGGCCTATTTGAAA
>CAIQHU010000186.1 GCA_903871735.1 uncultured beta proteobacterium
CCACGCGAAAGTCCGTGGGGATCGACACAACGGGCTCAAAAAGAGGGTCTTGAGTTTTCCGCGCAAGACTATAAAGAAATTGACCGATACTGCAAAGAAAAAGGATTGCAATGGACTGCGTCTGCATGGGATGTGGACGCACAAGTTTTCTTACAACAATTTAATTGCTCATTTAACAAAGTAGCATCGCCCATTCTAGGGCACATTCCTCTCTTGAAATTAATCGCCTCAGAGAAAAAGAAAACTTTTATATCTACAGGTATGTCAACGCTTGAAGAGTTAGATGCAGTTGTGAAGATATTCAAGGATGCAAATTGTCCATTTGAGTTAATGCACTGCAATAGTACATATCCAATGAAGGAAGGAGACGCGAATCTACTTTGCATTCCTATGTTAAGGAATCGCTATGGTGTGAATGTTGGATATTCTGGTCATGAGTCATCTTTGATTAAAGTTTGTACCACTGCCGTTGCACTAGGGGCGACGTCTTTGGAGCGTCATATTACGCTTGATCGCGCCATGTACGGTTCCGATCAGGCTGCCTCAATTGAAACGCATGCCCTCGCAAATTTTGTAGAAACCGTAAGAGCTGTTCCTGGAATCTTGGGTACGGGAGAGAAGACTCTCAGCGAGACAGAATTAAGGACAAGAGAAAAGTTGCGCATTTCAGTAGAAGGCTAAGAATTTGTCTCAAAAAGTAGTCGCAATTATTCAAGCGCGCATGGGCTCTACTAGATTGCCCGGTAAGTCTCTAATGCCGCTTGCTGGGAAACCATTGGTCTACAGAGTTCTTGAAAGGATAATTCCTTCCAAAAACATCGATCAAATCGTTCTGGCAATTCCAAACACAACAGAAAACCAAGTCCTTTCAGAAATTGCGCATGAACTTGGAGTGTCAGTTTTTGCTGGTAGCGAAGATGATTTGGTGGATAGGTATTACCGAGCTGCAGAAAAATTCAATGCACAGTTTGTCGTACGCATTCCGGCAGATAATCCGACGCCACAAAGCTCTGAAATTGATAAAATTATTGATCATCACTTAGGGCTAGGGACCGTTGGCTTTTCTTCAAACCTGGCCGAAGTATTTGGTTCTCGCTACCCTGATGGAATTGGTGCTGAAATTTTCGACTTCGAACTACTACAAGAGTCATGGAAAAAGGAGAGTAATCCGAACAAGAGAGAGCACGTGCACTTAAATTTTTTTGATTATGGCACTCAAATTCCAGTGGATTCGGATTGGTGTCCCATTTCGACAGTCCAATGTCCAAAAGAGTTTGCGCGACCAGATGTCATATTGGATGTTAATACTCCTCAACAGTATCGATATATGGCACAACTTTACGAGGACCTTTACAGAGAAAATCCACGTTTTTCAATTCAAGACATAATTGCATGGCATGATAAACTGAAGTTATTCCAGAAGCCAACCGAAGGATAATTGAGTGCAAAAATCAGGGCGCGTAGTATATTTAAACGGAGAGTTTGTTCCGGAATCTGAAGCGAAAGTTTCAATCTACGATTCAGCATTAATGTTTGGTGATATGGTTTTTGAGATGACTCGCTCATTTAACAAAGAGCAGTTTAAATTACGTGAACACATTGATAGACTGTTTGTAGGTCTATCAATCTTACGTATTCCCATGCCCCTGACTAAAGATGAACTTGAATCTGCATGTTACGAAACCATAAAAGCGAATGAATCAAACTTTACCGATGACGATGAGCATCGGTTAATGATTGACGTTTCCCGTGGGCTCCTAGGGATCTACGAAGATATTGAAGGTTTACATAAAGGAACGAACGTAATTATTGCGGACTTTCCACTTCGGTGGACGGTAGCTTCGATGGGTCCATTGTTTACTAAGGGCATAAATGCCGTCATTACCTCTCAACGTGCTATACCAGCTGCGCTGATGGATCCAAAAATAAAGAATAGAAGTAGATTGTTCTATCTCTCTGCCAATATTGAAGCTTCGCAATATGAAGGAGATAACAATTGGGCGTTATTACTTGATACCGATGGATTTATTGCTGAAGGTACAGGGGATAATTTCTTCATAGTTAAGAATGGAGTTATTTACACCCCAGAAGGGCGAAATATTCTCCGAGGAATTTCTAGACAGTACATAATTGATGAAATTGGTCCTCAATTGAATATCAAAGTAATCGAAAAAAATATTGAACCTTATGATGTGTATACGGCAGATGAAGCTTTCATGACAGGTACGCCTTTTTGTATGCTTCCAGTGACTTCCTTGAATGGCGTCTCCATCGGATCAGGAGAAGTGGGATCTACTTTTGATTCCTTATTGAACAAATGGGGTAAAAATGTTGGCGTTGACATTTCTGGCCAAATTCAATCTTGGGCAGGCAATATGAAAAGATCTGGACCTACTCCATATCAATTCAAGAGCAAATAAACTAAGAGAGTAGCTCTTTAAAATGAACTCTCAGTTTATTGGATTCATGCAAGGAAGACTATCTCCAATACGAAATGGGCGTATTCAATCCTTCCCGTGGGAAACATGGGAAGAAGAGTTTGAAACCGCATCACGAATCCAAATCAGAAAAATGGAATGGACAATTGATTCTGAGAATTTTGACTCAAATCCATTACTGACTTCTGCCGGCAATGAAAAAATCAAAAGTTTAATGTCACTAGTCAATTTGGAAATCCCATCAGTTACTTGTGACTACTTTATGGAAAACCCACCCTGGAAGACCGATCCTGACGGCATATTCCGCGGTATTGAATCAATTCTGACAGGAATGTCTGAAATTGGTGCGAAAATTCTGGTTATACCCTTAGTTGATAATTCTTCGCTAATTGATTCAAAGAGTTTTTCCCATGCTTTCCATTTTTTTAGCCGTGTCTCTGATTTACTTGGTGCGAGCGACCTAAAAATTGCATTTGAAACTGATTTAGGCCCAGAACGCTTCGCAGATTTTATGAGCGAGTTTGCCGAAGAGAGGTATGGCGTGAATTACGACATAGGAAACAGCGCTTCATTAGGATTCAATCCAACGGAAGAATTTGCTGCTTTTGGGCCACGGGTAATTAATGTGCACGTGAAGGACCGGGCCTTAGGCGGCACTACGGTGCCGCTCGGTACTGGTAATGCCGACTTCCAAACAGTCTTCCGATGCCTCAATGATCTTGGATATGTGGGAAACTTAATCATGCAAACCGCGAGAGCCCATGATGGCAAACATGCTGAAGTGCTTGCAACATATCGTGAGCAGATAGTGCGCTGGATGGAAGAGGCAAAATGAGCGAAAGGCAGCAGGTCGCTCTGGTTTCTGGCTCTACCAGGGGGATTGGTAAAGCGATAGCAGAACAATTAGTCCTGGATGGTTATATTGTTGTTCAGAACTCTCGGACTTCAGTGCAAGTTGGTGAACTTGTTGGTCAAACCCACATAAGAGCTGATGTAACAAATCCAAATCAATGTAAAGAATTGATCGAAAAAATCATTGAAACATATGGTCAATTGAACTTACTTGTGTGCAATGTAGGTAGCGGTAAAAACTTCAGCTCAGGCGTTGCTTCCGCAGAATCATGGGGTCATTTTTTAAGTATAAATCTAAATTCGACAACATACCTAGTTGATTCTGCGCTTGAGGCACTGATTACGACAAAAGGAAACACAGTAGCTATTTCATCAATTTGCGGTGAAGATCCGACAATCGAAGCCCCGATTGGATATACAACAGCAAAGGCAGGACTAGAAATGTTCATGAAGGCGATGGCAGCAAGATATGGTAAAAAGGGTTTGCGTTTTAATGTGGTTTCACCAGGAAATGTTCTTTTTGAAGGTTCTGTGTGGGACCAAAAACTGAAAGCCGATAAAGTGGCAGTTAATTCATACCTAGAGCAACAGGTCCCATTAGCTAGATTTATCACACCTCAAGAAATTGCAGGTGCGGTTTCATTCTTAGCTAGTTCTCGCGCGCAAAGTATCACCGGTATTGTCTTACCAGTTGATGGGGGCCAATCATTATAACAACAAGTCAAACAACTAAATTTGGAAAATTTGATTTAACAAACAGGTGGGCGCTAGTTACCGGTGCTGCAGGTTTATTGGGGTTAGAGCATTCAAGAGCTCTATTAGAAGTGGGTGCAAGTGTTGTACTACTTGACACTAATTCAGATAAATTAGATCTAGCCAAAGCCACATTAGAGAGCGAGTACCCAAAGAATAGAATTCGAGTTAGCCTATCTGACATAACATCGGAAACCGCAATGTCTAATTTGCTAAGTCAACTTAACTCTGCTGGAATTTTACTCAGTATTTTGATCAATAACGCAGGGATAAATCCGAAGTATGATGAAGTCTCCAAATCGGGTATGAAATCTAGAGTTGAAAATTTTGAGTTAGCTGATTGGGAAAATCAGTTACGAATTGGCTTAACAGGTGCATTTATTTGTTCAAAAGTTTTTGGTGGCGCTATGGCCAACTCCCAAGGCGGAGTAATAGTGAATATTGCCTCTGATCTTTCAGTAATTGCACCGAATCAGCAGCTATATGAAAAAGGTGATCTTCAAGCAGGTGAGCAGCCAGTTAAGCCAATTACCTACTCGGTGATTAAAACTGGACTTATCGGGCTGACAAGATACTTAGCTACTTATTGGCATAACGATGGTGTCAGAGTCAATGCCCTTTCTCCTGGCGGGGTTTACGACGGACAGGAAGATGAATTTGTAACCAAGTTGAATTCTTTGATACCTCTTGGGCGCATGGCCAAAGTGGATGAGTACCATTCGGCAATTCAGTTCTTGTGCTCCGATGCGTCTGCATATATGACTGGACAAAATTTAGTGATAGATGGTGGTCGAAGTATTTGGTAATGCCCAAAGCTTTGCCTTCGTACAAATTGCATAATTGTTGACTGTGGTATCTTTTCGATATGCATTTTATGAATATACGGAGAAAATTTAGAAACCAATTAGTCAATAGATACGGTGTGTCGAGAAGCTTACAAAACTTAATGCAGTACTCAGAACAAATGTTATGTGGACACAGAGAGGTGTTGATTAAGTACTTAGGCTACCCTTTAGACACTTATTTCGAAGCAATAATTCCACAAGGTAAAATTCTGCAGCACGAAATTGAACCTATTGAAGTCTTTAGTGATAGAGACGGAAGACCTTTACTCCAATTACTTTGGAGGTCAGACGCCGAAGAGGAAGCAAAGAAATTTGGTATTGATAATGTAATTTCAATTGGTGCAACCGGGCTCTATGCGCTTCACAATATGGGAGTAAGCATCGAAAATTGCAAGTTGAATATCGCAAAAGTGGCTGCCAATTACAGCTGGGGGAAATCGAGTGCTGAGCTATTGGAAAAGTTTAAGGGTAAAAATGTTTTATACATGCCAACACATTCTTGGACAGGAGCTACTGCCGAACACGATTCTAATGAATTTAAATTTTTGGCGGCACTAGATAAGTCTAAAGTTAGGGTGTGTCTGGGCTATCTAGATTATTGTGACCCAAGTATAAGAAAACTATATTTGCAATTTGGATGGGAAATAGATTGTGCTGGCGTTAAGGATTCTCTTGAATTCCCGTCACCCGCAGGTGGGCGATCGAATTTCTTGTATGAACTCTTCAGCATATTCAATTGGGCAGATATTGTTCTGGCTGATGAATTGACGACGGGTCAATTTTATGCTGTTTGCCTAGGAAAAGAAATTGGCTTGCTCCCAAAAAATCTTGCAGGGCAGCAAATTTCTCTAAATGCGGAAACAAAGAGAGATTTTCACTTGAATAAGAAAGTCCGCGATGCATACCCTTGGCTTTCAGGCAATGATTTTGTAAAAGAAAGTATACCTAGAGATGTTATTGAGGCTTTAGGGCTTGATAAATTCAAGAGTCGCCGGGAGTTAAGTGAAATTATTCCATGGCACCGTGAACCACTACTAAACAAGAAATAAAATTGAGTTTTGATACCTTGTTTACCACAATCAATTCACTGTGGCTTGGGCCGGGATCGAACCGGCGACCTAACGATTTTCAGTCGTTCGCTCGTACCAACTGAGCTACCAAGCCAAACAAGGTTTTAATATCGGCTACCTAAAGGCATACGACACCAAAACCTTTGCGACCCGGACG
>CAIQHU010000187.1 GCA_903871735.1 uncultured beta proteobacterium
ATTTTAGTTACGGGAGCAGATGGGTTTATCGGATCACACTTAACAGAAGCGCTTGTTCGCTTAGGTTATAATGTTCGTGCTTTTGTTTATTACAACTCATTCAACTCCTGGGGATGGCTTGATCATTGTGGCACCGACGTCAAGGGGCGATTTCAAGTTTTCCAGGGCGACATCAGAGATCCTCATGGAGTTAAAGCAGCGATGAAGGGGTGTGACGCTGTTCTACATCTTGCTGCACTAATCGCTATTCCATTTTCTTATCACTCACCGGATTCATATGTTGACACAAATATTAAGGGGACTTTGAACATCCTGCAAGCAGCACGTGAGTTAAATATAAAAAAATTGGTTCATACATCGACCAGTGAAGTTTATGGAACTGCTAGATATGTACCCATAACAGAGGACCACCCTCTGCAAGGACAGTCTCCATACTCTGCTAGTAAAATTGGAGCTGACCAATTGGTCAGCTCATTTTATGCATCATTCGATTTGCCTGTGGTTACCATTCGGCCATTCAACACTTATGGCCCACGTCAATCTGCTCGAGCCGTAATTCCGACAATCATCACACAAATTGCAAAAGGAGCACGGCAAATAAAATTAGGAGATACAACTCCCACTCGAGATTTTAGTTATATTCAGGATACTGTCGCTGGTTTTATTGCGGCGCTTGAAGCCAAAATTGGATTAGGTGAAGTTGTCAACCTAGGAAGTAATTTCGAAATTTCAATCACTGAGACAGCTAAAATTATCTCTGATCTAATGGGAATCTCAATTGAAATTATTTCCGAAGAGAAAAGAGTGCGCCCTGAAAAATCAGAGGTTCAAAGACTTTGGGCCGATATAACCAAGGCCAAAGAACTCTTTAATTGGGAACCTACTTACGCTGGCCACGAAGGATTTGAAACAGGTTTAGCAGAAACTATCAATTGGTTTTCTAACTCTGATAATTTACTTTCTTACAAAACAGGAATCTATAACCTGTGATGCAAATTGATAACTCCAAAACATTAACCGATAGGGTAATTCAGGGAATTCGTGATGTTGTTGGGCCGGGTTCGGTCGCCCTTCATGAGCCTTCTTTTAATGGCAACGAGTGGCTCTATTTGAAAGAGTGTCTTGACTCTTCATATGTTTCATCGGTTGGGAAATTTGTTAATCAATTTGAGGAAGAGCTAAAGAAATTTACAGGAGCAAAATATGCCATTTCGGTTGTAAACGGTACCGCTGCTCTTCAAATTGCTTTAAAACTTGCAAACGTAGCAGCAAACGATGAGGTATTAACACCAACTCTAACCTTCGTAGCAACTGCTAATGCTGTAACTTATTGCAACGCACTACCTCATTTCGTTGATTGTGAAGAACGTACATTAGGAATCGATACATCGAAGTTACGCGATTACCTCTCAAAGAATAGCTTCCAAGAATCTGGGCAATGCATAAATAAGAAAACTGGCCGAGTGATACGGGCACTAGTTCCTATGCATACTTTTGGACATCCTTCTGATATTGATGGCTTGCTATCAATATCAGAAGATTTCAATATCGCTCTAGTTGAAGATGCAGCAGAATCACTTGGAAGTTTTTATAAAGGTCAACATACGGGAACCTTTGGCCTTTTAGGGGCGTTGAGTTTTAATGGAAATAAAACTATCACTACCGGTGGCGGTGGAGCTATTTTAACAAATAATGAAACTTTGGCAGAACATGCGAGACACTTGACGACCACCGCCAAAATTCCCCATGCGTGGGAATATCGTCACAGCGAAATTGGATTTAATTATAGATTGCCCAATATAAATGCGGCTTTAGGATGTGCACAGATGGAGCAGCTGCCAAAAATACTCTC
>CAIQHU010000188.1 GCA_903871735.1 uncultured beta proteobacterium
AATAAGCACCTGTATAAATTATCTAACTAGGAATATGCTCAAGAACTACAGTAAGTTATAAATTAGACATGAATCCTAATAGGAAATCATTTTAAGAATGAGTTGCCTAGTTTATATCAGTACTAAATTAAAGTTAGTCCCTATAAATTACAAATTTATTTTAGGCTTAAAATAAAGCATATTATGTAAAAGACTAAATTACTACAACATCAAGTTAAAGTTTGTTCAGGAAGAATTGATATTCATGGATGCCGGCAATAAAATTTTAGAAAACCGGATGGCGAAATTACCTTCCGTAGATTATGTACTTAAACATAGAACGGCTTTAGTACTACAAAAAGAATATGGTCTTTCTGAATTAACTAAAGTAACACGAAGCATATTACTAGAAGTTAGGCAATCAATGATTAACGACCAAGAAGCGTTAATATGTGATGATGCATCCATCTTTGGACTAATTCAGCAAAGATTAGAAGCCAGAGCAGAAAAAAAAGTTAAAGCCGTTCTTAATTTAACAGGAACTGTTCTTCATACCAACTTGGGAAGAGCTGTACTGCCGCAGGAAGCTGTTGATGCATTACGAGTTGCTGCATCTGAGGCATGCATTTTGGAGTATGACGTTGGCGCGGGTAAGCGTGGTGATCGTGATGAGCTTGTGGAGAAACTCTTATGCGAGCTTACTGGAGCAGAAGCTGCTACGGTAGTAAATAATAATGCCGCAGCAGTATTTTTATTGCTGCATGCACTCTCGGCAAAAAAAGAAACCATTATTTCTAGAGGTGAGCTTGTGGAAATTGGGGGATCTTTCCGTATTCCGGACATTATGCTACGCGCTGGCGCAAAGCTTGTCGAAGTGGGAACGACAAATCGTACCCATTCTAAAGACTTTATAGAGGCCATTACTCCTAAAACGGCCATGATCATGAAAGTACACACGAGTAATTATGTAGTAGAAGGATTTACTGCGCATGTGGAGGATGATGAATTAGCAAAAATTGCAAATGATCATGCCATAGCTTACGTAGTTGATCTTGGTTCAGGTAGCCTTGTCGATATGACGCGATATGGATTACCTAAAGAACCTACACCAATGGAGGCTTTAAGCAGTGGTGCTCATTTAATCACATTTAGTGGAGATAAGTTATTAGGAGGTCCCCAATGCGGCATGATTGTTGGAAAAAAAGAGTTAATTGCTAAGATTAAAAAAAATCCAATTAAACGAATGCTTCGAGTTAGTAAACTCACTCTAGCAGCCTTGGAGGCGGTGCTTCATTTATACCGTGACCCAGAAAGTCTGCCAGAAAAATTAACTGTATTAAAACAATTAACTCGGCCTAGGGAAGACATCCTTTTGCAGGTAAATCGAGTAATTGAAGGGTTAAAAAATTGCTTTGAGGATACTTCATTATCTATTCATTCCCAAGATGTGATGTCTCAAATAGGGTCCGGATCTTTGCCGGTAGAAAGATTACCTTCGTCAGCTATTGTTGTTCAAGGGGAAAATAAAGTTGGTGAAAAACAAGTTTTACAATTAGAAAAGTTTTTACGAAAGGTATCTATTCCAGTCATTGGAAGAGTAAATGATAAGCATCTTATTCTTGACTTGCGTTGTTTGCGCACTGATCAAGAAGAAATACTGATACAAATGATACGTTTTGGATTACAAAATTTGATTACAAAGAAATGATTATCGGTACAGCAGGACATATCGATCATGGTAAAACTTCCTTAGTTAAATTATTAACTGGTGTTGACACAGATAGACTACCTGAAGAAAAAAAACGCGGTATAACTATTGATTTAGGTTTTGCCTATGCACCGGGGACGAATAACGAAATACTTGGTTTTGTTGATGTTCCAGGCCATGAAAAATTTGTACATACGATGGTGGCTGGTGCTATAGGCATTGATCATGGTTTACTCGTCATTGCCGCAGATGATGGCATCATGCCTCAAACGATAGAACACTTAAGAATTTTAGAATTATTAGGAGTCAATAACATTTGCGTAGCTGTTTCAAAAATTGATAGGGTGGATCAGCATCGTCTAGATTATATTGATTTAGAGATTCTCAATTTGCTCACTCAAACCAGATATCAAACAGCTCCAATTTTTAAAGTTTCTAATATTACCAATGAGGGAATTGAAGACTTAAAAAAATATCTATTTAATATTACGGTACCGGTAAAAAATCAGAATCAATTTTTTAGATTAGCAATTGATCGTGTATTTATTTCTAAAGGGATGGGGGCCACTATCACAGGCGCTATTCATGCTGGAAATATCCAGTTGGGTGATCAATTAGTATTAATGCCAGAAGGTATTCCTGTTAAGGTACGATCGATTCACGCGCAAAATCAAGCTGTAGAGAGTGCTACTTTAGGAAGTCGTTGTGGCATTGTTCTAACGGGTGTTGATTTTGATCAAGTACAAAGAGGGCAATGGTTGGTTGGTAAGGAACTTACGCAAGCCGTTGATTGTTTCGATGCTTGGATTGAAATGCCTATTGATGCTAAACAGCGGATTCGTGATGGGGAAATTTTACTTTTGCATCATGGGACTGATTACACTAGTGCCCGGACCATCTTATTAAATCAAAAAGAAGTTTTACCCGGTGAAACTGCTCTTGTTCAGTTTGTTTTACAGAAGAAATTATCAATATGTTGGAGTGATCGCTTTATCCTTCGTGACATGAGCGCTAGATATTCTCTTGCTGGCGGGAAGGTATTAGATATATCTCCGCCAAATCGTGGTAGAAAAAAATCAGAGCGCCTTGATTTTTTAAACACATTAATCGGTGAAAGTCCATCGCATGTGATGCAGGATATTATTGCGTATTCCCAATCTCCTGTATCTTTGGATATTTGGAGTAGAGCCATGAATCAATCTCCCCTAATGTTAAAAGATGCAGCTCGCTTGATAGGTGGACACGAGATTATATTTCGGCAAGAGGTTTTTTATATAAATCGTCAATTATTAGAAAAAACGCAAAACACAATTGTCAATTTTTTCCAAAGTAATGATCAAGTAGCAGGTATTGATCAATTGAGATCCTTAATTAAACCTAAAATTGACCTTAAGTTATTTAAAGTTTTATTAGCGGAATTAGTTGCAATAAAGAAATTATTCTTTATTGGATCTAAATATGCGATTAGTAATCAAGGATTAGTTTTTACAGATCAAGAACAGATTATTTGGGATAAGGTTGTTTTGATATTGAATAGGGAGCAATTTAATCCCTCCCCGATCAGGAATATTGCTTTAGAAACAGGGATAGCAGAAGCTTTGCTACAAAGTGTATTCTTTAAAGCAATAGCTCAGGAACTTCTCGTTTATGTTGGAAATCATGTGTATTATCCGTTTCATACAATAAAAAAAATAGCCGAAATTACTCAAAATATTTTTGAAGAAACTCAGCAAATTACTGTTATTGAATTAAAGAATCGACTCCAAATCGGAAGAAATCGAGTTGTGTTAGTTATTGAAACTTTTGATAAGATGGGATTTACTTATCGTATTATTAGAAAAGATTCCAACAATACCCAAGTAAATGATTATAGGATTATAAAAAATAAAAAAATATTTTTCGAAAAATAATGGAAAAGTGTCGATCCCGGGTGGGACGTCCAGACTTCAAATCTGGGAAGGGCTGTTGAACAGTCCTTGGTGGGTTCGACTCCCATACTTTTCCGCCATATGTTAGAGTGGTATTAATAAAACTAAGACAAGTCAGAACATGAGTACAAATACGATTGTAGAATTAAACCAAGATAATTTTCAGGATATGGCGATTGCATTTGACGGAGTTTCAGTAGTTGATTTTTGGTCAACTTCTTGTGTGCCTTGCAAGCAAATGACTAGGATACTTGAAGAAATAGTTTGCGATATGCCAACTCAGGTCAGAATATCTAAGGTGAATGTGGATCAAAATGCCACTCTTGTTGAAACCTATAATATTCGTTCATTACCTACCTTACTTTTTTTTAAGGATGGCGCATTACAAGAAACTAAAACTGGCGTTGATCGTAAACAAGTGATTCGTAAAGCTATCGAATCTTATTTAAGTTAGGAGAAAAGCGTGGCCAACGTTCGAATGTTAACAATTGAAGAATTACAAGCGACTAAATTAAAGCCCCTAGTTGATTATTGCCTTGAAAATCGCGCACCTGATCCTGGTTTTCATGCGGTTATGGGTCACAATATTGATTTGTCTGAGGCTGCTTTTATCGCTTGGCGAACTGTATTTTTTACAGGTAAGATCAATCATTCTTTAAAAGAGATTATTCGCGTCTTATTGTCACGAATGGCCTCCTGTAATTACTGAGGTAATGTTCGATCTGCTTCGGCGAAGCAGAATGGGCTAACAGAAGATCTTCTAAACGATGGTGTTGAGAACTACGAGAATAGTAAACATTTAAGTGATGCGGATAAGCTTGCAATTCGCTACTGCGAACTGATGGCAACTGATCCTGATCAAATCGATGAAAATTTTTATGATGAATTAAAAAAACATTACTCATTAGATGAAATTGTTGAGTTAGGTACTTTTATTGGAATGAATATTGGGTACCATACCTTTTATGGAACATTAGATTTTTATCC
>CAIQHU010000189.1 GCA_903871735.1 uncultured beta proteobacterium
GAGTCCTGAATTAACTTTTCCTGATAGGAGTTCAGCCGTATCACCGTATTATCTTTTACAGCAAACTCCTCTAACTCAACCTTCTGACGACATGTTAAGCTTCTTTCAATTGTCTAGTGCTTCGGTGTGGAGTTCACAGTTTATTCAAGAGCTGGCAAAAAAAATATGCGACAAAGTAGTTTATACGCCTGGTAGTACGAGTACAAAAACGACTGCCATAGAGGCCTTTGCACTCTCTTCTGGTGTTTGTCAAGATCATGCCCACATCATGATCGGTTTATGTCGCCAACTCAATATTCCAGCTAGATATGTTAGTGGTTATTTTTACGCAACTGATACAACAGATCTAGCAAGCCATGCTTGGGTTGATGTTTGTCTAAACCCCGAGGATGGAATTTGGACAAGTATTGATATTTCCAATGCATGTTTTAGCGATGAACGACATATCCGATTAGCAGTTGGACATGACTACTCCCACGCTTGTCCTGTCAAGGGAATCCGTTCAGGCGGGGGTACTGAAGAACTAATTACTAAAATTACTATAGAAAAATGTTAAATTAGATATTTGCGTTTGCCTAATTATTATTTAAATATATGACCTATTGTGTTGCTATCTGCCTTCAAGAAGGTATTGTTTTTTTATCTGATACTAGAACTAATGCCGGAGTAGACGATATAGGATTGTTTCGGAAAATGACTATCTTCCAAAATAAAAATAACCGTTTATTTAGTCTTCTTAGCTCAGGCAATCTTGCCATTACGCAAGCGGTTCAGGAAATACTTCATCAAGGAACCCTTTTTGAAGGGATGAATTTATGGACTGCCAATAGTACCTATGATGCAGCGGTAGTAGTTGGGCACGCTATTCGAAAAGTCAAAGAGCGCTATCAACAGGCCTTCGATGAGGAAAATATTGAATTTGCTTGTAATTTTTTATTTGGCGGGCAAGTACTTGGTGAGAGACCACGGCTTTTTCATATTTATTCCGCTGGTAATTTTTTGGAATCTACGCAAGAAACTTGTTACTTACAAATCGGCGAGGCAAAATACGGTAAACCAATTTTAGATCGTGTGCTTAATTATCAAACACCGATCGATCTAGCCACCAAATGTGCCCTCATCTCCATGGACTCTACCCTAAAAAGCAATATTTCTGTAGGCCTGCCGCTTGATCTTCTGGTCTATGAAAAAGATCAATTTTTGCTGAATAAAGCAGTAACGATTGATGAAGATAATGCCTACTTCAAAATGATCCGTAATCTTTGGGGGCAAAAATTAACAGAAATTGTCATGAGTATCCAAGAACCATCCTGGTATCTTGCTAATAACGCGCTGAGTATCACAGCTAGTCCATCTAGGTTAGAACCTATACCCCTCGTTCAGGAAGAATCACTTAAAAAAATATAACGCCTCAGCAAACTCAAATTCTTAGGCGTTATGCAACGTCAATGCTTATTTAGACAAGGCTTCCCAAGTGCTAATTACCGTGTCCGGATTAAGAGAAATCGAGGCAATACCTTTAACTAATAACCATTTTTCAAATTCAGGATGATTTGAGGGAATCTTTTTTTGCTATCAAAAATCCTTTTTTAAAAAAAGGTTAACAAGCATTTTTACACATCAAGTCATCCGCCTGTCGAGTTACAATACTCTTTATGGCTAGGCTAATTCTTTGATAAATCCTGCAAAAAACGATACCTAAAGTTTCTCTAAAGTTTGAGTTTGTTTACCAGTGAGCAAAGGATCGTCGTACTCTTATGATCAGATTATTTAATATAAAGGCTACACATGGATAACCACCGCCCCTATAAAGATGAAGTCATTATCTCGTGGACAGAGTTACAGCGTGACGCAAAATTTATCTCCAATCAATTACTTTCTATTGGCTCTTGGAAAGGCATTATTGCAATAACTAAAGGTGGTTTAATACCAAGTGCCCTAATTGCTCGAGAATTAGATATTAAACTCATCGATACAGTCTGTGTTTCAAGCTACAGTAGCGATACTGATGGCATTGATCAAAAACAAAATGACTTAGAAGTAATCAAAATGATTGATGGCGACGGCGCAGGATTTCTTTTAATTGATGACCTAGTAGATACCGGCAAAACTGCAAAATTTATTCGTACTAAACTACCAAAAGCTTACTTTTGCACGTTATATGCAAAGCCAGCTGGAAAAGCGCTAGTCGACCTTTATGTCAGAGAATTCAAACAAAACCAGTGGGTCTTCTTCCCGTGGGATATTGATTACCAATTTTCAGTACCCATTCACCACCAGCAAAGTAGCAACTTAAAGGCGAAGTAGCAACGTCAAAGTTCGGCAAACCAAGTAAGCAGCCCAACTATGAATTAGTGATTCAGGACGAAAGGCTACAATTTAAAGCGGGCGCGCGGTTTTATTTTTTATCTCGATGCGCCCAAGAAGTCGTTCTCTTTTCCATAACAGAAAAGAATTCATACATAAACATCGCCATCGCTCCAATGACAACTAGGCCCGCAAAGGCCAGTGGCATACGCATGGCCGATCCAGCAGATACTAACAAATAACCAATGCCTTCATTCGATGCATTCATCTCCGATACCGTTGTACCAACAAAGGCCAAAGTAATCGCTACTTTTAAGCTGGCAAAAAAATACGGTAAACATCTAGGAATACCAACTTTAAATAAGATATCCAAGCGATTTGCGCCTAAAACCCGAAGAACATCCTCAAGTTCTGGCTCCAACGTTGATAAACCAGTCGCAATATTAACCATGATCGGGAAAAAACTGATTAAGAAAGCTGTCAGGATAGCTGGTCCAGCACCAATCCCAAACCAGACAACTAAAATTGGAACAAAAGCCGCTTTAGGAAGTGCATTAAAGGCTGTCATCAACGGATAAAAAGCATCATATGCCATCCTTGACGAACCAATAACAAATCCAAGAAACACCCCAACCAATATAGAAATACCAAACCCAACCATGGTAGTCCAAAATGTGGTCCAAGCATGCCTTAAGATTTCACCCTTGAACTCAATCAAATTAAGCGTAATTTGATAAGGGCTAGGAAATATAAATTCACTCACACTAAAAACAACACAAATCGCTTGCCAGGTCGCTAAAGTGAAAATCAGCAATAGTAATGCGGCATTTCTTTCGGCAAAGTTTTTTTGATTCATTATTCTTCTCGAACCCTTCCAATATGCGCTCGAAGTTCATGCACAATACTTGTAAAAGCTTCCGTATATGTCGTCTCTAAATCACGTGGTCTGGGAAGGTCAATCTCTCGGCGATGCACGATTTTTCCTGGTCGCTTACTCATCACATAAACAATATCTGCCAAATAAACAGCCTCTCGTAAGTCGTGCGTAACCAAAATAACATTAAATTTTTGAGCCGTCCACAAATCCCTCAAAATATTCCACAATTCTTCACGCGTAAATGCATCTAAAGCCCCAAAGGGCTCATCTAAAAGTAGCATTTTGGGTTGATGAATTAATGCCCGACAAATACTTGCTCTTTGCTGCATTCCACCAGATAATTGATAAGGTAACTTATCCTCGTAACCCTTCAGGCCAACACTTTCAATAAGACTTTTCGCCCGAAAAATAAACTCATCTTTTTTTGCCCGAAACTCTGACCTAAACGGTTCAACAATTTCTAAAGGTAGTAGTACATTTTCTAAAGTCGTTCGCCATGGCAGTAACGTTGGTGCTTGAAAAGCCATACCACTTATGCTTAAAGGCCCGGTCACCGCTCTATTATCAATCATGATTGAACCACGGGTCGGTTTTTCCAAACCCGTAGTTAACTTCATAAAAGTCGATTTTCCACAACCCGAGGGCCCTACAATCGAAACAAAGCCACCTTCTTTGACATCTAAATTAATCTCTTCAACCGCAAAGGGACCATTAATTGCCGTCTTATCATAAGTATGCGAAACGTTCTGAAATTGTATAAAAGGGGTTGTCATTTAGGAAAAATATTACGCGCTGCAACACTTGGCATAAATGATGGATTCCAAACAACATCCGGATTTACTCTGGTCTTCGTATTAAACACATCTGAAACCTGGGAAGCCATTAAAGCCACTCTAGGTAAAGAAGCCGAACCAAATCCTTCGGACCGAGCGTCAGGGGTGACTATTGCGTCTTTAATA
>CAIQHU010000190.1 GCA_903871735.1 uncultured beta proteobacterium
ACCTTGCTAGCGGTAGTTATGATAAAACAATAAAGATATGGAATACAGACACTGGAAGTGAAATAAGAACACTCACAGGACACAGCAGTTATGTATTGTCATTAGCAGTATTACCCAATGGTCACCTTGCGAGCGGTAGTGGTTACCCTGATAATACAATAAAGATTTGGAATCCAACTGAGGCGAGTGTAATAAGAACACTCACCGGACATAGCAGTTCTGTTACTTCATTAGCCGTATTACCCAATGGTCACCTTGCGATCGGCTCTTGGCAAGAAATAAAGATTTGGAATACGAATGAAGGTGCTAACTAAGTACGATCTCTTTAAATAGTTTTTCCTTTTCAAAAAAGTAAACTCAATAAATAAAATAACCTACCGGTACAGACATTTCTATTTTTTAATGTAAAGGCTATGAGGGATCACTGTTTGATCTCGGCCTTCCTGATAGATTGAATAACTTCAATTTTCCCCACTTTAGTCTAGCTGTATTATCTTTGTCCCTCATAGTTCACTCACTAGTTTGTCCTGCAATAGTTCAATAGAAATTTTATTAGTTTAAGTTTACAGAGATTCACTTTAACGATCTAGCAATCGCTCATAAATAAGGTTTGAATAGGTCGATTAAAAAGAGGCTTTAAAGGATTGAAACGAATAAAACATAAAATAATTCAGCTTGTTATGAACACCGTCCTATTTTACTTAAACTATAGGGAGAGAAGAGCGAAAGAGAATTGAATTACAGGCAGCCTTATTTCGTTTAATCTCAAATAAACTCAAGTGGTTCAAAATTTTCAATATTTAAATTTTTTTTATTGAAGTATTGTTTTGGTTTAAAAGCATATTGGTTAATAAAGGAGTTAGACTATTTTAGCTACATTACAACACGATGATGCTTATAATTTTTAAAAAAGAGAATTTTTACTTAGACATCATGAGATAGGCACTGCAAAAAAAAAAAAAAAAAAATACTCATTTTTATTGGCTACTGGAAAAAATTATTATAATTAATCCCATTTTTAATAAAACAGAATAAATTATGGAATAAAAAATATTTATTTTTAAGAACTGTTATTTTTATGTTAATCACTTAATTCGAATTTTGAAATTAAACACAAATAAAAATATAAATTTTTTATTCAAAATCTATTTGAAATTCAATAAAATCTAGTTTTAGTTTTCAGTTTTTTTTATATTTAAAATACCTTCTATATTACCAAATACCTGTACTTTTGGGAAATTCTTTGGTAAGTTTAAGTTCGAATGAGATGTTTTTTACAACTAAGCGGGGCAATACTAAGTTTATTTAAGTATAAGACGAAGAGCTTTTATTTTTACGGTATTCAGTACTACGTAAATTTTACACAAGAGAAATAAAGAGTCATAAACTGACGTAATGGCTTATCTTAGGTTAATCAATCAAACTAAAACTCAGTTAGAACAAAAAATATTTTTAATATTTTAAAATTTGATTTATTCAAAAAACAACAACATGTGTTTATGATATCATAGTTTTTACTCTTATACGTCAGTTTATGACTCTTTATTACTCTTGTGTAAAATTTCGATTGATTTATTATAATAGTTGACTCTCAAGCTCTTTGATACCCCTCATCGTCTGCGTAGTTAGTTCCTGATAGTATCGCGCGTGAAGTGTTCATTTACCGAGAATTGTTGAAGCTGTCGTTGCGATTTCCGATGACGTTTTTCTTAACAGTCCCTGACACTTTTTCGTCGTAGAATTTAAGGAGTCTTGAATCTTACCCTATCTGCTTTGTCTCGTCAATCTGGTCAGGCATCTTTTCGATCCATCTCTCTGGTGTCATCTTTACAATAAACGAGACTAACAGCACTGTGAAACCCCAAGCCACACACTTAAGGAACAGGTAGTTGTCTATGTTTGATGTATCAAACATGAAATGGAGCCAGTTGCACGAGCTATACTGCACACAGACCATCACAACAACTATAAACATGAACCACCAGTCTTTGTAAATGTCGCTGAAAATATTTTTTTCCGTTGGGCCGACTTGCCTGCAGTTGAACTCATTAAAGATCAACAAGAACACAAAAGTGTTAAAGATCAAAGTCAGATGAATTTTCTTCTCTACGGCGTCTGGGGGGTGGACGCCTTCAACGGTTTCTTCGGTCTAAGTGGCTCTATCATAGTCTAAGCCAAAAATTTGCTTGCCGGCAAAAATAATGATTGACATTACAATGACGTTCCACAAGGTGACGGTGTAGATCTGACGCCAGACAGCCTTGGTCAAAATCTTGTGGTCATCAGTGACCGCATCCTGATGGATCACCTCGACTTAAGGCAGTCTAGTCGCTAAGGCTAGTGCGGCGAGGCAGTCAATGATCAAGTTTATCCAAAGCAGCTGCACAGCACTGATAGGTGACTCAGTCAGGTAGCAGTAACCGATAAAAATAGTAATAAGTACCGAGAAGTTCGCCGTAACCTAGAACTAGAGGAACCGCTTTATGTTGCAGTAAATATTGCGGCCCCAAATCACTGACCAAATGCACGACTCGAAATCGTCATTCACAAGCACCATAGAGGCGTTGTGTCTAGCAACACTGCTGCTGCTCCCCATAGCGAAACTGACGTCTGCGATATGGAATGATTCAATGTCGTTCAGCCCATCACCAACGACCGCCACTTTCTTTCCCATTCCCTTTAGTCCGACTGCGATGATTCTTTTATCTTCGGGTGTTGAACGTGCAAGAACCTTGAGAGAGTCGATCACTTGTTCGAACTTTTCTTGCATAGCGCCATTTCTAAAAGAGTAGACGTTGACATTGTTTTCGTCTTTCGTAATTTCAATAGAATCCGTCTCAAATCCGATTTTTTCACGGAAACTTTGAGCAGTCATGGCGTACCTATGATCGTTCTGTTAGCCATCAGCCAGGATACCGCAATCAAGGGCGACCTTTTTTGCTGTGTCGAGGTTGTCACCAGTGATCATCCTTACAGTAATCTTTCCTTTGTTAGCAAATTTGATAAACTTTGACGCACGATCTCTCAAGGGGTCTTCCAGCGCAACAATTGCTTGGAAAGTATGCTTCTCAAAAAGTATTTGCTCAAAATTTTCATCGTGTCTGATATTTTCGTACTCTTGCACGCTCAAATCGCGGTAGCTAAACGCGATAGCTCTCAAACCTCTGGATGTCATTTCGTCTTTCATCTGTTAGAGGGTTTTCTCAGCCGAAAATTCACCCTTCTGACCGAAATTGGTTAGTCCGAATTGGCAGCGAGGCAGAACTACCTCTGGGGCGCCTTTAGCGAATACTCTGATGTTGTCTGCCATGTCTGGGTGTTTGATCACGACCATGGAGTATTTGCTGGTAGTGCAGAATGGTACACGGTATTTCTCATCTTTAAATCTGTTATACATCACATTCGCAATAGGATAGCTTGCGTGCTGGAGCCATTTCAAGAGGCCAACTTCGGTGCCATTGCCTTTCGGTTCGTATTAGGCGTCTTCGTTGAGTTCCATGTAGGCCTGATTGTTGTAGAATATGTTTTCTACCAGTATGTTTTTGTTTGCCTCGTATTCTTTGAGCACATTCCTGAGCGTATCGCTTCTTTTGCTGATAGTAATCACTTACTCCTGCATTAGGAACTTCTTTACGCACATGTTCTCTGTGGTCAGACTGGCCGTCTTTCCTACGTTTATTTCAGTGATCTAGCCCATTTTCTCAATGCTGTCAAGTTTTCTAACAAGGATTTTGTCTCTAGAGAACATGTTTTCAAAGCTATGAGCGAGAGAGATTGACACAGCCATAGGAAGACCTTCAGGGATTGCGACGATGATAATGGTGATAGTCAACGTGATGCTCTCACAGATTTTTTTCATGCAAATATCAACTCCAACCTCGTCACTAATCAAAGTTTGGAGCACGATGACCACAATTGCGGTAATGAAAATGACTAAAGACGCCCAGATGCCGATAAACGTAAATGTCTTGGACAGATTGTAAAGTTTATCCTGCAACGGAGTGTTGTCGGTATCGAATTTTTCAGGATTACTAATGCGTCTGCAGTTTTAGCCAACGCAGGCCACAAGAGCCGTGCATGCGCCCTTCATGATGAAGTCGTCACGGAGAAGGAACGGGTCACTTTCACCTTTCTCTGTCTCTGATTCTTCTGCGAAATGTTGTGTTTCTACTTTAATCGATGAATCGATGATGACACAATCTGCGGGCACTCTATCTCCAGCCTTCAAAATCACGATGTCACCAACCACCAATTTGGAAATGTCCAAGGTCTGGGTGTAACCTGCTTTTCCGCGATACACGGGTAGATGTTCGTCTGCCATCAAAGATTACAACCTGATGAATTTCTTGTCCTTAGCCCAGTCGTTGAGACTTGTGATCAAAACAAGAATGAAGATAGAAGCGTAAATGGACGCGCCTTCAATCCAGCCTGTCTTGACATTATAGATCATACCCGAAATGATGCTGATTGTAGCGCAAATTGCAAGAGTAAGCAAGATCTTATCATGAAGAGCGTCACACAGCGAAGCACCGTATGAGGGTTCCTCGAGTACTATCTTTTTGTTTTCCCCAAATCTACAAAAGTCAATTACGTTATTGGCTTACTTTTCTAAGCGTCTTCTAAGGTCGCGCTCATCACCACTGATGCCAGTCAAAGGTTGTGACTACACAGCTTTCATTAGTCCATCAACACCACCGAGATAAGCTAAATATTTTTGGCGTTCTTAGAGAGTAGATTCATCAAACAACTTCCTAAATTTGGCCTATCTAACCGCAATACTTACTTGAGTTGCTTATTGCTAACTTTGTAGATAAGTTGCGAGTCTTCAAACTGCTCATCAGGCATTATAGACAGGGCATCTTAATCTTAATCGAGCAAAGACTCGACTCCACTGTATTTTGTTTCAAAGAAATTCATTGCAGAATACTCTCGAAGTATCTTTATTAATAATAATTCCATAATTAAGTTGGCGGG
>CAIQHU010000191.1 GCA_903871735.1 uncultured beta proteobacterium
GCATCTTTACCGCGGTCTTCTAGGTCAATTAAAGTCTGCCTTACTCGCTGATCCTCAGATACAAATAGCAGGTCTTGCCAGTGGCGGTGCATGGTTGGCAAAGAGGCTGGCCTCTGATTTAGGGTTAGAGCATTTTGGTGTGATTAACGTGAGTTTTCATCGCGATGATTATCAGGATAAGGGTGTTAGGGCAATCCAAAGAGCCGAGTTCATGTCTACAACCTTACCCTTTGATGTAGAAGGAGCCACGATTGTATTGGTGGATGATGTTTTAGATACAGGCAGAACGGTTCGTGCTGCGCTCAATGAGTTATTTGATTATGGTAGACCCAAAAAAGTCGAGCTAGCTGTGCTTGCAGATCGCCATCGCCGTGAACTACCGGTCGATGCGACCTATAAAGGGGCAAAGGTCGAATTAGGCGCTCAGCAAATATTGGTTTTAGAACAATTACCAGACGGTCGCTTTGAATTTAATATGGAAAGTAAAAAATCAAATTAGGGTTCTCATTGAAGGTGGTTTTTGCCCGATCAATCGGCTAGCAACATTGGGGTGTAGCAGTTAATCTGGCAGTTAGGGTCTAAGCTCATTCGATAATGAAAAATAAAAACGGAAAATACATATCATGACGCCGAATTTACATGCTTTAGATGCGGAAGATGCCAATTCAGGCGCACAGTCGCAATTTAATAGCCTTGGCAACTTGCAACACTTACTGACTTTGGAGGGACTCCCCAAAGAAACCTTACTGCATATTTTAGATACGGCTGAGCAGTTTGTGAGCGTTACGAGTTTGCAACGTGAAGTCAAGAAAGTACCTCTATTGCGAGGAAAAAGTGTCTTTAACCTCTTTTTCGAAAACTCGACTAGAACTAGAACTACTTTTGAAATCGCTGCTAAAAGGTTGTCTGCCGATGTGATTAATCTAGATATTCAGACATCATCCACGGCTAAAGGCGAAAGCGTTCTTGATACCATAGATAATCTCGTAGCGATGCAGGCCGATATTTTTGTTGTGCGCCATAAAACTTCGGGAGCGTCGGCCAATATTGCAAGGCATGTTCCGTCCCATGTGCATGTCATTAACGCAGGCGACGGCACAAATCAACATCCTACGCAAGGCTTGCTGGATTTGTTTACCATGCGCCACTTTAAAAAAGATATCAGCCAGTTAAAAGTCGCAATTATTGGTGACGTGATCCACAGCCGGGTAGCAAAATCGAATATTTATGGTTTAGCCACCCTGGGGTGCAAAGATATTCGGGTGATTGGTCCCAAGAGTTTGTTACCGAGTCAGATTGACTTACAGGGTGTGCGCGTGTTCCATGATCTCAGTGATGGGCTTGCCGGGGTAGATGTGGTGATGACCCTGCGGATCCAAAAAGAGAGGATGGCTCAGGGGCAAGTTCCTGAAGGCGAGCCTTTTTTTAAAGAGTGGGGACTTACTTCTGAGCGATTGGCCCAAGCAGACGCACAGGCGATTGTGATGCATCCGGGACCAATGAATCGCGGCATTGAAATCGCGAGTGAAGTAGCAGACGGCCCTCAGTCAGTGATCCTCAAGCAGGTCACCTTTGGGATTGCGGTACGCATGGCGGTCATGTCGATTATTGCCAGTAATTAAGTCCTTTTTCAAATTGACTAAAAACCTATCAGAAAGTTAATTAAGCTTTTTAAAATAATAGAAATATGCGCGTTCAGCAAGCCACATTATTTGTTAAGTAGAAATCATCCGAATAGAGTAATTTCATGAAAAATCTAACCTGCTGCTCAAATTCTATTTAGTACTATGGAAAAATGAGTTGATTTTATTACCCCTAACCCATTGAGAAGTCGCAGCTTGGATCAAATCATTGCTTGGCGGGGCAAACCTTGCTTGATACGAGCGGATAACGTACTAAATGCAAGAACTTTTTCCAGCGATAGGCAAAGCCATCCCGTCACTGCAATTTGCAGTTAAAAAATTAAAAATTACTACTCACCTCTA
>CAIQHU010000192.1 GCA_903871735.1 uncultured beta proteobacterium
ACATGGGCCAAATACTGTCCAATCGCCTTAGCTTCTATGCTATATTTTTCAGCCATGTACTGCACAATTTTTTGCTGATCATCCGCTGCCACAATTAAACCGCTATCTAAGGCCTTGGGATCAATCTTGCCAGATATTTGGCTCGCTAAAGGTTCAATAGAAGGAACAGGTGCCCGAAGAACTTCAGGTGTTAGTAGGGCAAGTGGATTTAAGGTGGTTTGCGTTTGATCAAGTCGCCCAAAAGACACCGCTTTCATGGGGTTATCCTCAGAATTCAACGTAGGCTCAATCGTGTCCTCCTGGACACTCGCTACTTGAAATGAAGTCACTGAGCTAAGCAACTCATTTCGAAGAGGCTCATTAACTAGAATTGCTGTAGCGACAAAGACGCCAACTATGCCAAGGGTGTTTGTGAGTCGTTTAAGATAAGCTGGTGTTAGCTGCCTATTTAGTGCCTTAAAAGCAGCCACTAATTGAGTCAATATAAGCAGGAACAGATTAACCAAGTTTTTTTTCATGCAAAATTTCAAAAAATGAATTAAGTGAATTCTAGGCAACTCTTTATATCCCGTCAAGTATATTAAATAAATAATACATAATTAAAAGTAATTTAAAATCATAGAAAATGGATTTTATACATGCTGGTTTCCTAAAAAACTAGATATTTCAAGCAATTTAAATGTTAGTATTCGCTTATTTTATTATCTGA
The DNA here is from genome assembly GCA_903871735.1 of uncultured beta proteobacterium. GTDB lineage: Bacteria > Pseudomonadota > Gammaproteobacteria > Burkholderiales > Burkholderiaceae > Polynucleobacter. Next base: position 710 of record CAIQHU010000192.1, read on the forward strand.
AAAAGTGACCTTTTTTAGGGTTTTTATAATATTTTTTTACATTGTGGAATAAATTGGATGGGTTTTTTTGATTTTCTGAGGGTTTTTACTCATTTTTCGACTTTTTAAAATACCTACTCCTCATAATGAAAGATGCTATGAAGAAGCCAAGAATCCGTTGAAAGGCGCTTAGTTACAAGAGTTTGTGGACTCCAGCTGATGCACTGCATAAAAGATTGGATGACCAAACCCAATAATAATTTTCAGTTTAAATTTTGGGCTTTATCCTGAAGCCTTAAATTCCAAAGCCGTTTCATGGCATATACTTTATGACCATGGTAAATTAATTCTTTATTTAATCAATTTACCAATTACCACTTTATTCGGAGATTTTATGAATGCACCTGATCGCATTGCCTCACCAGCTATCCCCAAATTACTTAAAGACCCTGAATTATTTCAGGAAAAAGGTTTTATCAATGGTCAATGGGTTGGCTCATCTTCAGGTGAATTATTCCCAGTTCACAACCCAGCCACCGGGGAACTGATCGCTCAAGTGGTTAATATGACCACCAAAGAAGCGCAAGCAGCAATCGATGCAGCGCAGGCTGCTTTTGAGCCTTGGAAAAATCGCACTGCAAAAGATCGCTCTGCCATTATGCGCAAATGGTTTGACCTCATTACTGAGCATACCGATGATTTAGCAAAACTGATGGTTATTGAACAGGGCAAGCCTTTTGCAGAAGCAAAAGGTGAGATTACGTATGGTAACTCCTTTATTGAGTGGTTTGCCGAAGAGGGTAAGCGTGTCATGGGCTCTGTTTTAGCATCGACTTGGACTGATAAGCGCATGATGGTTCTAAAGCAACCAATCGGTGTTTGCGTGGCAATCACACCCTGGAACTTCCCAATGGCAATGATTACCCGTAAAGTAGCACCAGCTATTGCCGCCGGTTGCACGATTGTAATTAAACCAGCAGAACAAACCCCATTATCTGCCCTAGCATTGGCCGTTCTTGCCAAAAGAGCGGGTATTCCTGATGGGGTATTTAATTTAGTCACAGCAGATGCAGATCGATCTATTGAATTAGGTAAAACCTTATGCGCATCAAAAGCCGTTGCCCACTTATCCTTTACTGGTTCCACAGTTGTCGGTCGAATCTTGATGGAACAGTGTGCTCCCACTATTAAAAAGGTTGCGCTCGAACTGGGTGGTCATGCGCCATTTATCGTATTTGAAGATGCGGATCTAGACGCTGCAGTTAGTGGCGCAATTGCGTCCAAGTACCGTAATGCAGGGCAAACTTGTGTTTGTACAAACCGCTTTTATGTCCACGAAAGCTTGCATGACGCCTTTGTAGAAAAGCTTGCGCATGCCTCAAAAGCTCTTCAAGTAGGAAATGGTCTAGATACGGGTGTAGTCCAAGGCCCGCTCATTGATCAATTAGCTGTTGAAAAGGTCGAGCGTCATATCCAAGACGCACTTACACATGGTGCAAAATTAATGACTGGTGGAAGTCGGCATGCAATTGGCGGTTTATTCTTTGAGCCAACTGTTCTTTCCAATGTAACCCATCAAATGCTCATTATGAATGAGGAAACTTTTGGGCCTGTTTCTGCAGTAGTCCCATTTAAAGATGAAGCAGAAGTTATTGCTCATGCCAATAACACGGAATTTGGTTTAGCTTCTTACTTTTACAGCAGAGATATTGGGCGTATTTGGCGGGTTGCTGAGGCTCTTCAATATGGCTTAGTTGGTGTCAATACTGGTCTATTCTCTAATGAAGTGGGGCCATTCGGAGGGGTAAAACAGTCCGGTCTCGGAAGAGAAGGAAGTGTTTGGGGTATGGATGAATATCTTGAAATGAAATATGTTTGCATAGGCCTATAAAACTAAAGGCGCTTTGACTTAAATCAAAGCGCCTTTTTCAAGTAAAACACTATCGTTTTCGAAATATTAAATCCCAAACGCCGTGGCCTAATTGAAGCCCTCGATTTTCAAACTTCGTTACAGGTCTGTAATCGGGGCGAACTGAGTAACCATCGTCTACAGATGAACTTTTCCCTCCAGAAGTTGCAGAATTTTCTAGCGAATTTTGTTTGCTTAAGATAGCCAACATCTGCTGTGCATACTCCTGCCAATCTGTCGCCATATGGAAGTAAGCACCTGATTTAAGTTTGTAAGACAGCTTTTCAACCCATTCATCTTGAACTAAGCGACGCTTATGATGCTTTTTTTTATGCCAAGGGTCTGGAAAATATAAGTGCACCCCGTCCAAAGACTCATCTGCAATCATGTGTTCCAATACCTCCACCGCGTCATGACGAATAATCCGAATATTAGATATTCCATCCTCACCAATACGCTTTAATAAAGCTCCAACTCCTGGCTC
>CAIQHU010000193.1 GCA_903871735.1 uncultured beta proteobacterium
AGTGCGATTAAGCATGATCTACCTCTTGGTTTATGCGTATCGCTACGCGTAACTTTGCAGAACGTGATCTTGGGTTGGTTTTGATTTCTTCTTCAGAAGCCACAATGGTTTTATTAACTTTCCATTTAAACGTTGGTTTAAATTCTGTGTTTGTAATACAAGGCAAGTATCTAGAGCCTGATTGTTTAGGTTTGGCTCTTTCATTAATAAATTCTTTTACTATCGCATCTTCAAGGGAATGAAATGACACGACAATTAACTTACCATTATTATTTAGCAAGCGTTCAGAAGCAAGTAATGCTGATTGTAAGCTAGCTAACTCATCATTGACAGAAATTCTTATTGCTTGAAAAGTTCTAGTTGCTGGATCAATTTTACTTTTCCCCTTTTTGACTACAGAGCGGACTATATCTGCTAGTTCTAGGGTGGTTTCAATAGGAGATATTCTACGCTTTTCAATAATTCTTTTTGCTATTCTACGAGATTTTGTTTCCCCACCGTAATTATAAATAACATTGGCTATTTCTTCTTCAGTGCTTTTATTGATAAAATTATAAGCATCAGAACCGGTTTTACTCATTCTCATATCTAAGCGTCCGTTATGCATAAATGAGAATCCTCGGTCAGGGGTTTCAAGCTGCATTGAAGAAACACCAAGGTCTAGTACAATACCATCAACTCTCATAATATTTTGAGAGGACATTAGTTCATTGAGTTCAGAAAAATTACCAGCAATGAATTTAAATCTGCTGCCATATTCTTTTTTTAACTTATTTGCAAACTCTGCGACTGCTGGATCTTGATCTATACAATATAATATACAATTGGCTGAATTTAGAATTGCTTTACTATAGCCGCCGGCACCAAAAGTTCCATCCACATATATATCTCCTGATTTTGCTTGTAGTTGCTCAAGAACTTCTTTTAACATAACTGGTGTATGGGATGTGTTGTAAGAGTCAATCATTTTATATTCCAGAATTGTCTTTTTTAGTTAAGCGCAGCAATAGTCTTTTTTCTTCTGCAATAGTTTTTGATTTTTCGTAATGAGCTTTGAATTGTTCTGGTTGCCAGATTTCAAAAGTTTGGCCCTTGCCAACAAAGCATGCTTTATCTTCTAACCTAGCGAAGTTAATAAGCGATTCTGGTAATATAACTCTTCCTTCGCTATCGAAGGGTAGTTTAGCGCTTCCTCCTAGAATAATTGTAGCGAATGCATCATGTTCATCTGAATATGGATCGAGATTGTCAATGCTTGAGCTTAAATGAGTGATTCGATCGTAGCTACAGCCTTCTATGCACTGATTTCCAATTGATTGATAGGCTATCACGCCTGAAAATTCATGCTGTGTCAATAATGATCTGAAGCTAGATGGCACAGAAACTCTGCCTTTAACATCAATTTTGTTTATATAAGTCGATAAAAATAACATCTTTAATTTTCAATCTATCTTTACTTCTATTCATATTATAACACTAAAATGGTTAATAATGGGTTAATATGGGATTAAGTGGTATTACATGGAAATAATGATGTGTTCAAGTAATAAAT
>CAIQHU010000194.1 GCA_903871735.1 uncultured beta proteobacterium
CTGCTATTAAAGTTTTGCCAAGTAAGCCAAATGTCATTGTTGTAGAATTGGATGTGCGCCACAAAATCGCATTACCCCTTACAACTTGCGTTGACTCAGAAAATTGATTAAGTTTTGCATAGGGATTTAAAACCCCATTTGATTCACGATATTTATCAGGATGATCATAGCCTGTTACATAATCAAAATACTGTAGACCTTCAATAATTGCAGTTGGGGCTTGCGGTAGATGCCAATAATCATCCTCAACAAAGTAAAAAATATCTTCATTCTTCGCTAAGCCTAAGGCAACTTCATATAAACGCCAAAACGAACCAGGATTACCTAAATTCGTTTCAAGGAGTATTGAAAATTCCTGGGACTTTAAATGAGCCAATAAAGACTCATCACAATTATCAGCAACACAAATAAATTCCCACCCCTTAAAGATGCTCATCAGGTTAAATAAGCAATCCAACTTACTTAATGTGTCAACTTTAATTTTAGGATATCCCTTACTCGAAATCCGAAACAACACATATTTTTTCATAAAATACCTAATAATTTTTGGTCAAGCAACCTACAAGGAGAAATATGTAGGGGGCAAAATTTTATAATGCCAGCAATAAAAACATTTTTAAGGAAAAATGCATACTAGGATCGAGTGGAATGCCTTGTAGGTTAAGGAATTAGGGACACAGCAAAAGAGACAAGAGTACATTTCCATCAGTAGATATGAGCAGCATTTGAATATAAGTAAAAATTCAGAAATAGCGATTTAAAACACATTTTAACCATAATTTAAGGTGCCATTTCCAATACTTACCTTTAGGCTTTGATAACTTCAGCAGTAATTCGGCTGCAGAATATTTGCGTGAACTCATTAAACAGCTAATCAGTTCATACGTGTCTTGCCCTCCTAGAAAAATTTTTGGGATTGAAGATAGCACTGAAAGTAGCTCTGAGGAAGGTAGTGCTAAATCAAAATTAAAAAGTCCATGAAACCCAAAGGTTGTTTGCATTTTTCCTCGTTCAAAGGCAAACTGCCTTGCGACCTCTACGGGGGCAAATTGTATATCGAAATCATTTTCTAACCTGTAGCGATTAAAGATACAAATTGCTTGATCTTCAGGATGCTTTTTTTGCATAGGTAATTGGGCCAGGATCTGCCATAATTTGGTCGATCGTAGGGAAAACCCACCATTACCTACAGGGGTATTCGGATGATGAGGCCAAGGCGCTCCAATGTAATCATAATTTAGAAATTCATCAGACCATTGTTTCGGATCAAGAATAAAACTATCCCACTGAATGACAAGAACGTGAGTGCCCAGAAAGTGCTTTGTTAGATCGCTTAAAAGGTATTCCGAATAGGCCTCGGTAGAAGTAATTGGGGGTGTTGCAATACGCGTAATATGATCTGGTAAAAAAAATTGTAAATCTGGGTTTGTGGCTAAGATCACCTTTCCAAACTTTGCGAATCGAGTACACTTTTCAATAGCAAATAGAGCTAAGTGCGGAGCTCTCGTCTCGACACAAAAAAGGGTGATTCGACTTAAATCAAGCATGAATGATTAGATAGCTTTTGAAAGTTACATCAATTGCAGCTTAAAGCGAAGCAATTTTAGTAAGCGTTTGATAGACCTGAGAACCCTAGAGGGCATCGGTTTATTTGAAGCCCCAAAATCTTCCCAAGTTTGCCAGTTCGACTGATATACGATTCCTAAGTAGTCATACTTTAAGATATCTTCTTTATAACCCATAGCCTGATCTTGCCAGAATTGATGTTCATAGTGATAGTGTTTGAATAGTTGCTCTCTGGGGTA
>CAIQHU010000195.1 GCA_903871735.1 uncultured beta proteobacterium
CGGGTGGTGTCTGTGAAGTATCCCAAGCCCTTCAAAACCAGCTCAAGGTGGGTGGTAAATTATTTGCATTTATTGGAGATGAACGTCTCATGAGTGCTACGATCATTCGCCGAGTTAGTCACGATTATTTTCAACAAAAGAGGCTATTTGAAGCTCTCGTACCCTCTTTAGTAGACAGTTCGGTTCGCCATTCATTTGTTTTCTAAATGAACTGTAAAGATCAGGAATGATAAAATCTAACGATATTGATTTGATCTAGCAAAAATCCTGTTTGAAGTCATTGCAAAATAATAGATCTTTTAAGACAACTCTGAATGAATACTAACCGTTACCCTAGTCAAATCCTGATAGTTTTTGCCATGATTGCAGCTCAAATGATGCCGCTCAATCTATGGGCTCAACGTAAGCCACTGACTAGTAATACAGATGTTGTTCCAGTTCAAGTTGGTGCGCCAGAAAAAAGTACTGGGCCACGCTTTGTTGACGCTAAGAACCCTCAGGCGAAAGATCTCATACGATTATTCCAAGAAGCTGCCAAATACGACGCGACTTATAATGTCGCAAAAAATGCTTACCTTGCTGGTAAAGAAAATTACTGGTTAGCTTTTTCTCTCTTAGCACCTCAAATTACCGGTACTTACAATACAAGTACGACTGATCAACGTTTTGACCCTAATCTTGGTCGAACAGACGCATCCTTTTCTTCAACCTCTTATGGTGTCTCACTTACTCAACCATTATTTAATTGGGTGGCTTATGAGAAATTTAGACAAGGCGACTTATTAACAGGAGTTGCCGAAGCAAATTTTGCCCAAACCCAACAAGACCTCATCGTTCGCGTATCGCAAGCGTATTTTGATGCACTCAACTCGCAGGACTCCCTAGACCTCATCCAAAATAAAAAGTTTTTGATTAAACAGCAACTTGATCAAGCCAAACGTAACTTTGAAGTTGGCACAGCAACCATCGTTGATGCTAATGAGGCTCAGTCAAGATATGATTTAGTAATCGCCCAAGAAATTTTTGCCCAAGCTGATTTAATTATCAAAAAGTCGACTCTTGAGCAAATTGTAGGTACTCCAATTGATGCGATCCTGCCATTGTCTAAAATGGCCAAAATAGAAACTGTTGTACAAGATCGTAAAATTAAATACCTCAATAAAAATAAGGGCGCACTTGCGTCATCGGAACTGATTGAAACATTAAAGATCCCGACTGGTCAGACGATGGATGATTGGACTAGGCAAGTAGAAGAAGTCAATTATTCTGTACTTGCAAGTAAACTCAATGCTGAGGTAGCCAAAAGTAACTATGCTGGTTCAAGAGCTGCCCACCTGCCCTCCCTCAATCTTGTCGGTTCTAGCGGATACACAACTCAACTGCGGTCTTTATCAACATCGGTCCCTACTACTTATTACTCAAATGTTCTTGGCCTGCAATTATCCGTTCCAATTTTTTCTGGTGGTCTAACCACTGCTACATCAAGACAAAGTGCTGCATTATATGATCAGGCATTAGCGACGTTTGATCTCACAAAAAAAACGAATGCAACAGCGGCTAAACAAGCTTACCTGGGCTTTAATAGTGGTTTATCTCAAGTCAAAGCTTATGAAGCTGCCGAAAAGTCTGCTTTAACCTCTTTACAATCCAATAAAGTGGGCTATGAGGTAGGAGTACGTATCAATATCGATGTACTGAATTCTCAAGACCAGTTAATTACAACCCAATCGCTTCTTAATAAATCGCGCTATGACACAATCATGTTTGGGCTAAAACTCAAGTCTCTTGCAGCGATTCTGACGGATGATGACTTGATTGCTGTCAATGCTTTACTACATTAAGCTTTGAATTGAAACATTTGGAACTTTAATTAGATTTATCTTGCCCGGCAAAACTAACTCTACAAATCACAAAGCTTGTCCACTGCTGTAATAACTTCAGCTATGTTGGGGGGACTGCCTTTATCACCTAGATTAATAATCTTTGTATCCCAATAACCCTGGGTTTTCCAAAGTGGCGAGTCTACATATATCTCAATTGTTGGCCTATTTAAAATTGCAGATAAATGCGTTAATCCCGTGTCAACGCCTACTGTTAGCCTTGCTTGCGCTATCAGCACAAAGGCCTGCGCAATACTAAAAGCTTTGGGGACAATTGCGCCTGCAACCCTCTTGGCTAAAGCCTCACTCACTTCTTTTTCCCCAGTATTTCCCCAAGGAAATAATGGGGTTAGATTTCTACTGATTAAATAATTCCCAAGTTCAACCCAATAGGACTCATCCCAAAACTTGGCTTGACGCGCTGTTGCATGAAAACACATCACATATTGATTGATGCCCAGTCCTAATGGGTTTGATTGCAAGGTTAAGTCTTGAACGAAAGTATCTGGATAAAATTGCGGCGGTAAGCTGATTCTGTTTGGCAAAGTTTTACCTAAACCTTGGGCTAAAACTAATCTTGAACGATCTACCGCATGATCATGAAAAGGCACCTGTACACTCTGGTCATAAAAAAATCTCGCTAATGGCTCGTAACCTGAGTACTCGGTTTTATTCGCTAAACCAACCACTTTTACCTTATTGTTAAGGCCTTCTTCTGCAGTGGCTGTTTGGTCAAAGCTCCTCATGCTTGATTGTTTGGCCCAAGCACTCACCAGCGCTGATTTGATCAAACCCTGGGTTTCAATAATGACACTCCAATGCCTTACTTGCAAACTTTTTCTGAACGCTAAAAACTCTCTCCATACATCCTTGAAAGATCCTTTTAGAATTTCTTTTTTCCATCGCCGTAAACTAATCGGAATAATTAAATCAATTCCTAAAAAATCCTCTGTTGTCAGGAGAGGTTCTAATATTTTTACATACTGCTCCTCTACTACCCAAGCAATATAAGCCTTTGGATAGCTATTTCGAATATCCCAAACTACGGGTAAATTATGTAAAACATCACCTAATGAGGAAAGTTTTACTAAAAGAATATTCATCATAGATATTTGCAGTTGTAAACTGTCATAAAAGATTTAATGATCTTCTTCAATTAATTCTTGTAATCTTGATATATGAGACGCTAAAGAAAACCGATTAATAACAAACTCTCTTCCCTTTTGGGAGCGTTGTTTAGCCAAATCCAAGTTTCCAAGGGTATTCAAAACCGCACTAGCTAATTCCGCTATATTATTGGGCTCTACAAGTATGCCAGTCTCTTCATGTGTAATCGTTTCAGGAATACCTCCCACTCGACTGGCAATAACCGGAACACCCATGTAAAGCGCTTCAATTTGAGCCATACCCAAAGGTTCGTATACTGAAGGTTGAACTGTCATTGTACTAATTTCTAAAATAGGCTTAATAGACTTCACATGTCCAGTAAAAAAAACATGTTGAAGAAGATTTAATTCAGCAACTAAATTCTCCAATAGTTGATGATTAGGTCCATCTCCTACAATTAAATACCTTATATTTGGTACCTTTTGTTTGATAAGTACCATCGCATTTAAC
>CAIQHU010000196.1 GCA_903871735.1 uncultured beta proteobacterium
GGCTGGTCCACTCATATAGCAAACGCGATCACCAACTTTGAAATCATGCACATCAGGGGCAATTTCTTCAATGACTCCAACTGCTTCTGTACCAAGGCCTGAGGGCATTTCAGCAGGATATTGACCTGAGCGGATATAGACATCCTGAAAATTCAGACCAATTGCTGTATGGCGTATGCGCACCTCTCCAGATTTTAAAGGTGGTAATTCTAGATTTTCAATACAAAGGACTTCTGGACCACCTGCTTTATGGATACGAACAATTTGCATAAGATAATGTTTTTAGTAGTAAAGTTTAAAATTGATTCAAGAAAAAATGCTTTTAATATTAGAACTCTAAGGCAAAAAGCTTGAAAACTAGCCGCATAGCGTGCCCAAAAAAGATTAATTAGAAGTCAAATTTGAACAATTCTTCATCATAGAATATCAACTTCAATTTATGTGATTTTTTTTACTAGTGTTTTCCCCTAGTTCTTCTTTATTGATACACATCAAATGGAGGTTTGATTGCAGTCTAGATTAAACTATCTATTACTTTTAGTAATATTCAACTGATCGGAAATAGCAATGCTAACTACCTTATTAATTATTTTTGTATTAGCCTATGCCGCCATTGCATTAGAGCATTATCTGCATATTAATAAGTCTGCCTCGGCACTCATTGGAGCTGGTTTGTTGTGGGTCATATATGCCCTATCAACTGATTCTCAACAAATCAACCAGGAATTATCTGAGTCCCTAATCAGTACTGCACAGATCGTTTTCTTTTTAATCGGCGCAATGACGATTGTTGAATTAGTGGATGCCCATGAGGGTTTTGATGTAATCACCAATCGAATTCAAACGAATAATTTACAAAATCTCATGTGGATGGTAGGCGTCGTTACTTTTTTTCTGAGCGCCATTTTGGATAACTTAACGACTACGATTGTGATGGTTTCCTTAATGAAAAAAATCTTAGATCAATATGAAGATCGTTTATTATTTGCTGGCATCATCATCATTGCAGCAAATGCAGGCGGGGCTTGGACACCGATTGGAGATGTCACTACGACGATGCTTTGGATTGGTGGGCAGATTACTTCATTAGCCATTATGAAAAGTGTATTTATTCCTGCCATCATTAGTCTGCTCATTCCCTTATTATTTATTGCGCGCAATTTAAAAGGTAAGAAAGTCATTTTTGTACAAAATAGTCTTGAAGAAAAGGTTAGCAAGACATCATTTTTAGAGCGTAATGTAATGTTTTATTTGGGATTAGGGGTTTTAGTAGCGGTTCCTATATTTAAAACATTGACTGGTTTGCCGCCATTTATGGGAATTTTATTTGGCCTAGGTTTGCTTTGGCTTGTGGGTGATTTGATTCACTATAAAAAAGATGAGGAAGAGCGTAAAACTTTAACTTTAGTACATGCTTTATCGCGGATTGATATGGCCTCTATTGTATTTTTTATAGGTATTTTATTAGCGGTTGCAACGCTAGAGCATACCCATATTTTGAGTGCTATTGCTCAGTGGTTAGATCAAACGGTTGGTAATCAAGCCATCATTGTGATTTTGATTGGTCTGGTTAGTGCAGTAGTCGATAATGTGCCACTTGTTGCTGCTTCGATGGGTATGTATAGTCTTGAGCAATACCCAACAGACAGTTTTTTATGGCAATTTCTAGCGTATTGTGCGGGCACTGGCGGGTCCATTTTAATTATTGGCTCAGCCGCTGGTGTGGCGGCAATGGGTCTTGAGAGAATAAACTTTTTTTGGTATGTTAAAAAGATTAGTGGTCTTGCTTTGATTGGTTACTTAGCTGGTGCGGGAGCTTATATGTTGCAATATAACTTGACCCATTAAGGCCCTGGAGTTGCCCCTCATAAATCTAGCTCATCACACCAATTTGCCAAGGAACAAACTCATAATCGCCCAGACCCAGTAATTCACTCTTAGATAGTTCACCAGAAGCAGTTTTAAGAAACAGTTCAAAAATCCGTTGACCCATTTCTTGGACAGAAACCGTTCCATCAAGAATTTCGCCGCAATTAATATCCATATCTTCAGTTAAGCGACTGTACATAGGTGTATTGGTGGCGAGCTTGATACACGGGGCAGGTTTTGATCCGAACATTGAGCCACGACCCGTTGTAAACGCGATTAGATTAGCGCCACCGGCAATTTGACCAGTCGCTGATACTGGGTCAAAGCCTGGCGTATCCATAAAAACAAATCCTTTTTCTGTGACGGGCTCAGCGTAGTGATAAACGGCCATGAGGGGACCGGTGCCACCTTTCATGGAAGAGCCTAGAGACTTTTCAAAGATATTCGCTAAGCCTCCGACTTGGTTTCCTGGACTAACTTGGCCATTGATTTGAACATCTCTGCCAACTGAATATTCATCTTTCCACCAGCGGATTCGTTCGATGAGTTTTTCACCAATTTCTTTCTTTGCTGCGCGCCTCGTGAGTGTGTGTTCTACTCCGTAAATCTCAGGCGTTTCAGACAAAATGCCTGTTCCGCCGTGTCTGGCTAGGATATCAATTGCTGCACCTAAAGCGGGGTTGGCGGTAATCGATGAAAAGCCATCGGATCCACCACACTGGAGGCCAACAGTGAGGTGACTCGCGCTAACAGTTTGCCTTCTGGCTTTATTCGCATCGGGTAGCAGGGCTTTAACTGCTTCAACTCCGGCTTCTATAGTTTTTCGGGTTCCACCAGTCTCTTGCATAATAAACGTGTGCAAAGTAGAGCCTTCTTGTAGGTCTTCTTGCTCCATGAGGCCTTTGAGTTGATTGCGCTCACAGCCAAGTCCGATAACCAGTGCGGCAGCTAAATTAGGATGCCGGACATAGCCTGCCATCGTTCGGCGCAGAAGTTGCATGGGTTCACCGGTCATTTCCATACCGCAACCGATACCGTGGCTAAAGGCAACAACACCGTCTACGTTGGGATAATCTTTCAGTCTTTCAGGAGTAAACCACTCGGCTATTTTATTCACCACGGTTGCGGAGCAATTAACGGTTGATAAAATACCTATAAAGTTCCGAGTACCTACTTTGCCATTATGTCTAACATACCCTTGGAAGCTAGCCCTTTCTGACTCTGGGAGCATTTGCGTAGGTTTAAATTCGCTAGCGTGGGCATAATCGCGGTCAAACTCTTTGAATTCTGTATTGTGGCTATGCACCATAGTGCCGGCTTCGATATCCACATTAGCAAAGCCAACCGTTACGTTATATTTGAGGATTGGTTCACCCTTACTAATTTTTTTGGCAGCAATCTTATATCCCGCGCTCACTTGACTTTTACTGGTGAAATTTTCACTTGGTACTTGAGTTCCGATGGCAACATCGATTCTGGCAACGACTACGTTGTCGTTGGGATGAAGGCGAATGATTGGTCCAATCATTTTTTTATCTGTAGTATTTGTCATTTTTTATAGCTGATGTGAGAAATTGATTAAGGAATTTGGGCTGGATTGTGATCAATCTTAATCCTGATTGTAGTGCTATACCGAGCCATTCAAGAAAAGGAATCATCACCATATTTTATATGGAGAGACATCTGTGTATCGAAATAGCGACTGTTTGCTTTCTAGATAAGGTATTTTGTACTTGATACTTTATAGATCAGTATTGTTGTGTTAACTGGGTAACTATACCTATAGGGTCAGGTTCCTGACGTGCCTAAATAAAGAATATCTTTAATAATATCCAAAAGAATCAAATACTTGAGGTTTACTTGAATGTTCAACTGATTTGAACCAATTCAACGAATGAGTTTTGACAATGACTGGGTATGACTTTTAACGCAAACACCTTTGTCGTTCTGAAGTTGAGTCCACTAATTGGATAGTTGAAGTTTTTGTTGAAGGGCTTGTTGAATTGGCGGTAGTGATGAACTGAGTTGAGTAACTGGAAAGTTAATGAGGGATTTGGCCCTTTAAAGCTAGGTTTTGACATAGACTGATTGACAAATTGAAATGAGTATGCAAGTCTTACGCTAGTTCATTTTAAAAAATAAATAATTGGAGACAATAAATGAAGAGTCTATTTGGAATTAAAATTTTTGTAACAATATTTTTGACGCAAATTGGAATAGCTTGGGCCCAGAATCCTGATCTAGCAGCCAAGAACTATCCGGATCGTCCGGTTCGCATTTTAGTAACTACTGCACCTGGCGGGGCTTCTGACATTATTATTCGGCCGTTAGCGCAAAGGTTAACGGAAACCTTAAAGCAGTCCTTTTTTATTGACAATAAACCAGGTGCGTCAGGGATCATTGCGATGGAGGCTGGGGCTAAAGCGAATCCAGATGGTTACACGATCCTATTTGGAACGGTTGGTACATTTGCAAGTAACGCTGCTGTGCATGAAAAAATACCTTACGACCCCATTAAAGACTATGCCCATGTATCCCTGATTTGTAAGACGTATATGGTGTTGATTATTAATCCAAAGTTGCCAATCAACAATGTCAAAGAGTTCGTAGAATACGCTAAAGCCCGTCCTGGCAAATTAACTTATGGATCCTATGGAATGGGAAGCTTTGCGCATCTCTTAGCCGCGTCATTCTCCGATGCAACTGCAATTGAAACTGTACATGTCCCTTACAAAGGAAGTTTACCTGCAATCACCGCACTCATGGCCGGTGAGATTGATTTTATGATTGATACATTACCTTCAGCTGTGCCGTTTATCAAACAAAACCGGATTAAAGCTTTAGCAATTAGTTCCCCTGAAAGGTTTGAAGCCACACCTGAAATAGCAACTTTTGCAGAGTCCGGTTATCCGCAATTTAAACCGAATGCTTGGTGGGGTATTGCTGCTCCTGCAAATACCCCCAAAGCGATTGTTCAAAAGCTCAATGCGGCAATTAGTGAGGCCTTAAAAACGCCCGATTTAATTGATCGGTATCGAGCAAGTTATGCTATTCCAGTTGGTGGACCTAGTGATGAACTATTAAAACAAATATCGACGGATTTGAAAAGCTTGACTGAAACGGCCAAAAAAGGCAAGATTAGCATTAATAATTAGTCTAATTCAAAGTTGGTAGGAAAAATCTCTAGTTTTCTTTGATAGGCTAGAGATTTTTTTATGAGTTGCAGTGGTATGAATCAACCCATTCAAGATATACTCTTGCTAGTTTGATGAGAAGCGTTACTGGATGCACAATTTGAGTGTTAAATTTTAAAGGGAAACATAATCATGATATTTCAGCGTAAAGTTATATGCGCTTTTTTAGTAATCTTTTTAAACATATTTAGCGCCTATGCGCAGGATGTTTATCCGTCAAGACCAATCACGTTAGTAGTACCCAATCCACCAGGTGGATCTTCAGATGCCAATGCCCGGGTTTTGTCAGATGCCTTAACAAAAGTTTTAAAGCAACCGGTGATACTCAACTTTAAACCAGGGGTTGCTGGTCAAATTGGCAATTCGTTTGTAGCAAAATCTAAACCGGATGGATATACATTATTGATGGGCTTATCCTCGCTGATGGTTTCTCCAGAATCTGAGCGCATCCAAGGAAAAGCATCCTTATACGAGGTGAGCCAGTTAGAGCCGGTCGCAATGATTTCGAATGACCCGATGATTCTGTTAGTTAAAACAGAGTCTCCATGGAAAACCTTAGGGGACTTAGTGAAAACGGCTAATGAAAAGCCCAATACAATTAATTACTCCTCATCAGGAAACTTTGGTCCCATTCATCTATCGGTAGAAATGTTAACCCATGCTGCTGGGGTAAAAATGACGCAAGTACCTTTTGGTGGTGGTGGTCCTTCGATGCTCGCTTTATTAGGTGGACAAGTTGAAATGACAACTAATTTTCCATCTGTTGCATTGGCCCAGATTGCCTCTGGAAAGGTACGTCCGCTAGCTGTTTCTGGTCCAAAAAGATTAAAATCCTTACCTAATGTACCTACATATCGTGAGGCTGGTTTTGATGCTGAATACAATATTTGGAATGGGCTATTTGTGCCAGAAAATACGCCTGTTGAGATTGTTAATACGCTACGTAAGGCTGTCCAAGAAGCCGTGCAAACTGGGCTAATTGAGCCTGTGATGGAACAACGTGGGATGCTTTTTGACTATCGAGATAGTGTTGAATTTAAAAAGTTTGCCAAAGAAGATGGTGACCGGATGCTAAAAGTTATTCGGGCCATTGGAAAATTAAATTAGTGATTTTTTGAGACGTACTTCGTAATGACAAAGCATGCTATCGAAAAATAGCATGCTTTTTTTTGGTGATTTGCAAAGAGAATTATTTTGCATAGATAACAGCAAACCAATTTTTGGGATCTTGCCAAATTTTTTGTGATTGAAGTCCTGCTTCTTCTAATATCGTTTCAATCGAATTGAGCGTATATTTGTGGGAGTTCTCTGTATGAATTCTTTCGCCGACTTGGAATACCCGCTGATGGCCTGGCCAACTTACAACTTGATTTTGGAGGGATTCTAAGTACAGCTCGACTCGCATGAGCTCTTCATTAATAACAATTTGATGGCTAAAGTTTTGGACCGCAAAGTTAGCGCCTATAAGATGGTTAACTACGCGCAGTATATTGAGATTAAAAGCGGCGGTAACTTTTAGGGGGTCATCATAGGCCTGATAAAGAATTGGCGCATCTTTCATGAGATCTATACCAAATAAAAGACCACCATCACAGGCTTGCTCTTTGATTTGTTTTAAAAAATCGATGGCTTCAATAGTAGAAAAATTACCAAGACTGGATCCTGGGTAAAAAAATATTCGTTCAGACTTTGGAACAGCGTCTGGCAGAAGTAATTTTTTTGAAAAGTCGACACCCACTCCAGCCATGTGAATCTGAGGATATTGGCCTTGGAGTTTAGGTAGTATTTCACGCAGGTATTGAACCGAAATATCGAGAGCAAAATAATGCGTGGGTGTTAGTTGAGAGAAGAGTTGTGCAGCTTTTTGGCAGTTACCAGCCCCTAGATCAATGAAAATACGATTTGTTCCAACGGCTTGGGTGATTGAATCGGCATATTCTTGAAAGATTAGCTCTTCTGTTCTAGTTGGATAGTATTCTGGTAGGAGAGTAATTGCATCAAAGAGATGCGAGCCCAGATTGTCATATAAAAATTTGGGAGATAAACTGGCATTTTTTTGCAGCAGGCTATTGGTGATTTCAGTTTTTAATGCCTCCGAGTCGGTTGTTTGTATTTCGTGAAAAGAGACGAGTTCTGACATAGGTATAACCTTTTAATTAATTGAGGCGACTGAGATAACGACCACATTGGCTAATCATCATTTGCATGAGCATCGCAAACAGTGCGGCAGGTATTGCACCTGCTAGCATGGTTTGCGTATTATTTGTAGCTAAACCTTGCGCGATTCTTTCACCATAACCACCTGCTCCTACGAATGCTGCAATCGTAGCTGTTCCGGTGGCGGTAATTGCAGCTATTTTGATGCCGCTGATAATTGTTGGCGTGGATGCGGGTAATTCTATTTTGAAAAGGCAAACCCAAAAACTTGCGCCCAGAGCCTTGGCAGACTCTTTGAGTGCTGGGTTGACTTGACAAAGTCCAGCATTGGTATTTTCAATAATCGGAAGAAGTGCGTAGAGTGAGAGGGCTGTGATTGCTGGGATAGCGCCAATTGTTTGGAAGATGGTGATTAAAAAAGCCAACAGTGCTAGGGACGGGATTGTTTGTAAGATACCAGAAATATACAGGATTGGATGACCAATTTGGGGCTTACAAAAGACCATGATACCGATTGGTATGCCAATGAACATGGCTAAGAGTAGTGAGGTAATAACGAGGGCGCTATGTTCTAAACTAATCCGAATAAAATCATCCGCAAACATTTGCTGGAAAAAAGTCGATGGTTTATCAAGGTTTCGTTGACCTGAGACAAACGTTTTAGCGACATTTTCGATCGATTGCCCTTGAAACTCTATCGCGTAGTTCATTTTTTGGATATCTATTTGCGTAATTTTTTGGCTCAGATTTTGGATAGCTTCGAGGGCATTTTTTTTACTTTCAAGAGATGAGATTCGGTAGAGTAATAAGGCGTCATAAGACGGGAAAAAATGTTGATCATCTTGCAATAGGACGACATTTGGGTTAACTAGACCAGCGTCGGTAGTATAGGCATCGATTACCTCTACTTGATTTTTTTCAA
The DNA here is from genome assembly GCA_903871735.1 of uncultured beta proteobacterium. Taxonomy (GTDB): domain Bacteria; phylum Pseudomonadota; class Gammaproteobacteria; order Burkholderiales; family Burkholderiaceae; genus Polynucleobacter. The sequence goes on from CAIQHU010000196.1 coordinate 8,143, forward strand.
GAGCTTGGTAGCTAAAGCCATGATCAAGGCCGATCACTTTTGCAAAATCAAGCTGATAATTTTTTTTGATTGCTGGCCAGCCGTCCTGTCTGCCCAAAAATTCGTGGGATAAACCAATTTTAAGCTGAGGGTGTTTTGCTAGATCACTGATTCTCAAAATATTGAGTTGGGTTGCTAGATCCTTTTTCATCGCTAATGCATACGAGTTATGAAATCCCAGGAAGACACCAGCTTGGATATTGAGGGGTAGTAACTGTTGGTTAATTTGATCGATAGACTTTAGGTTCGGATCTTTGAGTATTTCTTTGGTAATTGTGCCGACATACTCTGGATAGATATCAATCTCACCTTGCTTGAGAGCGCTAAACAAAATTGCGGTATTGCCGAGTCCTGGTTTACGACTAACTTGGTAGGATGTTTTGTTTTCTAGAGTTTGGCTGATTATTTCAGCTAGCAGATAGGACTCGGTAAAGCGTTTACTGGCAACGGTAATTTTTTCGATAGGTTGGGCTGACACGTCAAAACGCGGCAGAAAACATATCAGGCATGACGACCATTTCAGAACAAGCCACAGAACGCGACTTTTATTGAAAAGGATTTTGGAGAGACAAGGTTTTAGCATAGATTAGACTAGTTTAATAGAATAGTTCTAAACTATTGGGATGTATTGGGATGAAGCTGTATTTTCTTCTATAAAAATAGGTTGTGTATATTTTGAACCAAAAAGTGTTGAACCAAAAAGCGAATTTGTGCGAGTTGGAATGGTAACTCAGGCCCATGACTTCTCGAGGTATACGCCGTATCCAAAAGCGCAGACCCTCTCAGAGTGGTTAAAAGAGTCGCATCGATTGACGTTACGTATTTTAGACGCCCTCAAACCTGGGCAAGAGAATGTGTTGTACAGCCCGACGTTAAACCCCCCGTATTGGGAGTTTGGCCATATCGCTTGGTTTCATGAACTGTGGGTTCACCGCTTAGGTAATTTTAGTAATTTATCGATACTTAATCAGGCAGATCAACTTTTTAACTCTGCAATAGTTGCTCATCGGGATCGTTGGCAATTAGAAATCCCTCATATTTCCTGCATTAGAGCCTACTTAGAGACAATGTATCAAAAGACTCAGGACAAGCTACAGAGTAGCCTTTCTGAGCAAGAGGCCTACTATGTGCAGTTAGTTATTTTTCATCAAGATATGCATAACGAAGCTTTTGCATACATGTGGCAGGCTTTAGGGTATCCATGGTTAGGAGGTTTAGAGACGGATAATGAACCACCTACCTCAACTAATTCTTTTCTGACGGGGGAGTTAGGGCATCAATCCGAGGATATATTGGTAGCGAGTGGTTCTCTGATCCTTGGCGCGGAACCGAACA
>CAIQHU010000197.1 GCA_903871735.1 uncultured beta proteobacterium
AGGCATGAACGGGCTTTTTCAGCTTCGAGCATTGCTTGTTCAAGGGTATATTCAAGAGCACCACTCGATCGAACTGTACGTAAAACTTCTTCAAAAAAAGCCTCATCGCAAGTATCAACTTGTTGAATGGCTTGTTGTGCAAGAGCTTTTTCTTTAGCACTACCATGGTTCAACAGGTAAATGAGCGGTAAGGTTGGCTTACCTTCTCGCAAATCATCACCAGTATTTTTACCCATTGCAAAGGCATCCGCTGAATAATCTAACCAATCATCGACTAGCTGAAAAGTAACGCCAATGTGGTTTCCAAATTGCGCGCTCGCCTGAGTAAGTGGAGCCGATGCTTTAGCCAAAACTGCCCCAAGTTCTGCTGAAGCCTCAAATAATTTAGCTGTTTTATACAGGATAACTTGGCGATAGCGTTGCTCATCGACCTCAGGGTCATTGAGATTAAGAAGTTGTAGGACTTCACCTTCTGCGATGATATTGGTAGCACTAGAGAGAATTTTCATAATGACCATTTCGGCAGGCTCAACCATCATTTGAAAGGCTCTTGAGTACAAGAAATCCCCCACTAGGACACTAGCAGCGTTCCCAAAAACAGCATTGGCAGTTTTTCGGCCGCGCCGCAGGTCTGACTCATCCACGACGTCATCATGGAGTAAGGTTGCCGTATGAATAAACTCTACGACAGCAGCCATATCATGGCTAAATGGGACGGTTTTGCCATCATTTAAAGCATTGGCGACTAAAAACAAAATAGCTGGCCGGATTCTTTTACCACCAGCTTGAACCAAGTACTGTGAAATTTGATTAATTAAAGTTACTTCCGAGGCTAATCTCTTGCCAATGACTTGATTTAAAACGCGCATATCCTCTTGAATAGGCTCCAAGATCTGATTTAAATCAGTCAAGATATTTTCGGGACTAGAAGTAATTACAGACATACAATAAAATTCTTATATTTATTAGTAACTTAGATGATAGGCGCAGACTTAATAGCATTATTTTAAGCCAATTGGGACTAAGTCTGCCATAAATAAAAAATCTAGTGGATTGCGTCAAATAATGTAACAAATTAAAGGCTTTGACAGTCTAGTTCACTCAAGTTATAATTTGAGGCTTCCCAAAATATTCGGGAAATAACCCTTTCGAGAGGATTTATATGTACGCGGTCATAAAAACCGGAGGCAAGCAGTATAAAGTTGTTTCTGGTGAAAAATTGAAAATAGAACAGATACCTGCGGACATTGGTAGCGAAATCACCCTCGACCAAGTGCTAGCTATAGGTGCTGGCGACTCATTGAAGTTTGGTGAGCCATTGGTTGCAGGTGCATCGGTCAAAGCCACTGTTATCGCCCAGGGTCGTCATGACAAAGTGAAGATTTTTAAGATGCGTCGACGTAAGCATTATCAAAAGCGTCAAGGCCATCGTCAAAATTACACTGAGATTTTGATTAACAATATTTTGGCTTCATAGGGAGTAACTGATGGCACAGAAAAAAGGTGGTGGTTCCACAAGAAACGGACGCGATTCTGAGTCGAAACGACTTGGAGTAAAAGTCTACGGTGGGCAGGCGATTAATGCCGGAAGTATTATTATTCGTCAGCGTGGCACAAAGGTTCATCCAGGCACAAACGTTGGTCTTGGCAAAGATCACACATTGTTTGCTTTAATTGATGGCCATGTGCAGTTTTCGGTTAAAGGTGCACAGAAGAAATCTTTTGTTTCTGTTTTACCCCAGGCATAAGACTGCCTGACTGAACATAATGTTTAAAATAAAGGCCTCGCAAAATAGCGAGGCCTTTATTCTTAGAAAAAAACATGAAATTTATTGATGAAGCGCGGATTGAAGTAATTGCTGGCAATGGCGGCTCTGGCAGCGCGTCGATGCGTCGTGAGAAGTTTATTGAATTTGGTGGCCCCGATGGTGGCGATGGTGGCCGAGGCGGGACTGTTTACGCGATTGCCGATCGCAACATTAATACGCTGATAGATTATCGATTCTCCAAAACCCATTTAGCCAAGAATGG